>CAZXWM010000022.1:21130-21406 GCA_964644215.1 uncultured Phormidium sp. | reverse complement strand
TAATTATGCGTTTATCTCCTCTATTTGACCAACAACTCGAAGCCGCCCAACTCTCAGGTCGACAACAGGGACTTGAACAGGGACTTGAACAGGGACTTGAACAGGGACTTGAACAGGGTCGAGAACGAGAACGACGAGAGGCGATCGCCAGCCTCCTCGAAACCCGATTCGGCCCCCTAGACAACGAACTCAGCCAACTCCTAGACATCCTCATCCAGCGTCCCTCCAGCGAAATTATGCCCCTGCTGCTACAACTCTCCCGACAGGAGTTGAGCG
>CAZXWM010000022.1:17746-21120 GCA_964644215.1 uncultured Phormidium sp. | reverse complement strand
CCCTAAAACCCCGTCCAAGCCTAGATTTGACCGAAGACCCTCACCCACCTCCTATCCCCAAAAAAGCCCCCAGTGTCCTCAAGACACCGGGGGCTGACTCATTAGCTAACACAGCAATTGTCCCAGTCACCTAACCAATATTTTCCATCACCGCGAACATCGGCAGATACATCGACAACAGAATCGAGCCAACCATGCCCCCAATGACCACAATCATCAGCGGTTCCATCATCGAGGTCAGACCTTTAATCGCCTGTTCCACCTCATCCTCATAAAACTCACCCACCTTCATCAGCATCTTATCGAGTTCCCCCGTTTCCTCCCCAATCGACATCATCTGAACCGCCAACGCCGGCATCACCCCCCGTTCTCGGAAAGCCTCACTAATACTTCCCCCTTCCGAAATTTGACTCTTGGCATAATCAATCGCCTCAGCAATTACCTCATTCCCCGCCGTATCCCGGACAATCTCCATCGCATTCAAAATCGGCACCCCAGAGCGAGTTAACGTCCCGAACACATTACAAAAACTCGCCACAGCCGACTTCTCAACAATCTCCCCAAACATCGGCGCCTTGAGAATCAAGCCATCAATTTGAAAGCGTCCAACCGGAGTTTTGTAGTAGGCTTTAATCGCAAACACAATCCCGATCAAGATAGCCACAAAAATAACAATATTGTAGTTACGAAGTTCGATCCAACTCTCAGCTTCTGGATCATCCGCCGGCAGGAATGGCCCCCGCAAAAAGAAACTAATGTTCATCATCACCTGAGTGAACATCGGCAGTTCCGCATCCAACTGGTCAAAAATACCCGTAAACGTTGGCAGCAGGAAAATCGTCATCCCAAGGAAGATGACGATCGCAATACCGCCCACCGTCTTCGGATAGGACATAGCCGACTTCAACTCATTCTCAATTTTGGCGCTTTTTTCCAGAAGCATCGCCAAACGATTGAGAACCTCATCGAGAACCCCACCCACCTCCCCGGCGGCGACCATACTGACATAGAGTTTATCAAAGCAGCCTGGGTGTTTCCGCATCCCCTCAGCCAGAGAACCACCCTCCTCCACCTCAAGACTGATCGCTCTTAAAGCTCGTTTCAACTTAATGTTAGCGCATTGTTCCGTTAACACGGACAAACAGCGCAACATCCCCACCCCGGCATTAAACATCGCGGCAAACTGTCGCGAGAACACCGCTTTATCCTTAACAGTTACACTGCTTAGGGCAGCCGAGATTGTTTCTTCTAAATTGCTGAGATCAAATCCCTTAGACTCAGCCTTTGCTGCATTTGTCATCGTTTTAAGTCCAATACTAGCACTGTTGTCAATCACCCTCAACCCGAAAGCCTTGATGAGTTGAGAAGGAGTATATCCTGACGTTGGATGGTGAGTGATCCAAACTTAAACTCATCGATATACTCCTAGGCGCATCATCCCCTAACGGCTTTTAGCTTTAGCTTTAACTTTGCCTTTAGTTGGCTCACCTCCAGCCTTAACACGGGGGTCAATTAGACGATCCATCTCATCAACCTTAGAGGTTTTGCTCATCGCATCCTCATAGGTCACTTTTCCCTCATTCACCAAGCGGGCTAAAGACATTTCCATCGTCTGCATTCCCATCCGGCTCCCCATTTGAATTGAGGAATAAATCTGGCTCGTTTTCCCCTCCCGAATCAAGTTAGAGATAGCTGGACTATTGACCATAATTTCATGAGCAGCACAACGCCCGCCCCCAACCTTTTTGAGCAAGTTTTGAGAGCAAACCCCAACCAACGCCGTCCCCAACTGGGCGCGGATTTGGGGCTGTTGAACCGGCGGGAACACATCCAACATCCGGTCAACAGTCCCCGCAGCTGAGTTGGTGTGCAAGGTTCCAAAGACCAAGTGACCCGTTTCTGCCGCAGAAATCGCTAGAGAAATGGTTTCTAAATCCCGCATTTCTCCCACCAGAATAACATCTGGATCTTCCCGCAATGCCGCCTTCAAAGCATGAGCAAAACTCTTGGTATCTTCTCCTTTCTGACGCTGGTGGAACAGGCTTTTAATATTAGGAAACACATACTCAATCGGGTCTTCCACCGTCAGAATATGCTCAGAGCGAGTGCGATTAATCAAATCAATAATCGCCGCCATCGTCGTCGTTTTACCCGACCCCGTTTGTCCAGTAATCAAGACCATTCCCCGAGGCCGCAACGAAAGTTCCCGGAGAATTTCAGGAACCCCTAACTTCTCAAAATTAGGAATCTCCGATGCCAACGCCCGCAAACAAGCCGCAAAACAGCCCCGTTCCCGATACACATTAACCCGAAAGCGAGACAAACCTTTCACCCCATAGGCGCAGTCCAACTCCCAGTTCTGCTCAAGATCCTTACGCTGGTTGTTGTTGAGCATACTGAAAATGAGCCGTTGGCATTTATCCGGGGCCAACGACTCCCCAAACTGTGGCTGTGGCGTCAACTTCCCGCTAATGCGAAAAAAGATCGGCGCCCCCGCCTGGATGTGCATATCAGAGCCACCTTGTTCAACCAAGGACTCCATCACATCTTCAATCATGTAATCCATAACAGTTCCTTTGCTCCTTTAACGGCGTATAGTTTCCAGTTTAGTCCTGGAAACGGGGGGTCATACAATAGGGACAATCCATCCATTCAGGATCTAACCCCGCCCCACAGTTGCTACAGGTGAGTGAACTCTTGCGTTTAGCCTTGAGTTCCGCTTCCAAGCCCGAGTCCGTGAAGGTGACGCGATCGACCTCCTCAAAAGTGGTGGCTCCCTGCTTGACTAGATTAAGACTGTAAGCAAGCAGGGTCGTCATCCCCTGTTCGACCGCCTTCTCCTTAACCCGTTCCGTCGGGGCATTTTCGTTGATCAACAGCGCCAGTTCTTCAGTCGTTTGCAGAAATTCATAAACCCCGACACGTCCTTTATAACCAACGCCACCGCATTTTGGACAAAGCTCACCGCGCTCTTGTAACTCTTGGCGATCGCCCGGCGGAATCGTATTCGCCTTATAAAAAGTCGCCTCAACATCACTCGAAGCCGTCATCCCATAGCGAGCTAACTCCTCGCGCTCAGGAGTATACGGAATCCGACATTCCGAACAAACCCGTCGCATCAGCCGTTGAGCCAACACCCCCAACAGCGACCCAGAAATCATAAACGGTTCAACCCCCATCTCATCGAGACGAGCGATCGCCCCAGCCGCGTCATTGGTGTGCAGAGTCGTCAAGACCAAGTGACCCGTCAACGCCGCTTCAATCGCCGTTTTTGCCGTCTCCTTATCTCGCGTCTCACCCACCAGAATAATATCCGGGTCTTGCCGTAGAAACGCCCGCAGGATATTGGCAAACGTCAAGTTTTTCTCACGAAT
>CAZXWM010000022.1:448-17736 GCA_964644215.1 uncultured Phormidium sp. | reverse complement strand
AATCACCTGACATTGACTAATCCCATCGAGGGCATACTCAATCGGGTCTTCCGCCGTACTGATATTGACCCCTGGGTCATTGCGTTCAGCCAGAATCGAATACAGAGTAGTAGATTTACCCGACCCCGTTGGCCCCGTCACCAAAATCAAACCAAAAGGACGACGGGCAATTTCGCGTACTTTTTCCAGGGTGTCATCATCCGAAATGAGTTTATCCAACCCCAACTGAGTCGAGGAGTTATCCAGAATCCGCAGCACAATCTTCTCACCATAGCGCGTCGGCAGAGCATTAACGCGGAAGTCCACCGCCCGTCCTTGGAACATCCGCCTAATCCGACCATCTTGGGCTTGACGGCGTTCGGCAATATCCATATCCGAGATAATTTTAAAACGAGACGTGAGCGCCGGGATAATCAGTTTTGGCAAACGAGGGAACGGCTCATGTAACACCCCATCCTTACGCATCCGAATCCGTAGGAACTCCTCTTGTGGCTCAACATGGATATCTGAGACATCATCCGTCAGAGCCTTCCGTAGAATTTTATTCACCAGAGCGATGACGCTTTTATCCTCAGCATCGGCCTCCTCTTCTAAGTCAGCCGCCTCTTGAGGAGCTTCTTCGAGGTCATCATCCTCCCCCGCCAGTTGAGCAAAATCCTCAACACTGATGGCATTTTTCTCCGCCTGCTCCCGTTTTTGACTTGCGGCTTCTTTCTTAACCTGTTCGTCCAAATACAATGAAATCAGGGATTGATAGTCATCAGGGGTGATGGCTTGCCGTTGTAAACGATAGTTTTTCGACCGTAGCATCCGCTTGAGGTCATCTTGAGCCTCCAAGTTATCGGGGTCGACCATGGCCACAATCACAGCACCATCTTCAATCTGTAGCGGCACAAAGCGATAGCGACGACAACTATCCACCGAAACAAATTCCAAGATTTTATTGATCTGTGCCTGGGGTAACTCCGTGACTTCAGGATCGAAGGCCTCAACCCCATAGAGAATTTTTAACTCAAACAGTTGTTGCTTCTTGTACTGGCGGATCAACTCCGGGGGCAATTGCTTGCCAGTAATGCTCTCAATTGCCTCAATCAAGGGACGACCCGACAGGCGGCTATCTTCTTGCGCCTGACTCATCTGATCCGGGCTGACGTGACCCGCTTGAATGAGTTTATTTCCGAAGGGTGAGAAGTTCGTCTGAACCACCAAGGCCCGCCGAGCTTTGGGGGTACTAGGAGATGAGTTAATCATGGCGTATTACACGAACAGGTGAGAAAAATCGACAGTTGCGTCGTCCAGACAGTGGCGAGGGCAACCCGGCACCAAGGCAACTACTTCGATCAGTGTAGCTCACCTGACCGGTGGCCGTGGCCAAGCAAGCGCCCTCAATGGCGTTAAGCCAAGGCTGGCGATCGCCCCAATCGGGCCACCTGGCCCCATAGACAACACAGAACGTTAAAATGGCCTAGGATTTTAAATAGACGTTAAATCTCAATCTAAGTGCTTCGAGGGCCAGAGCCGAGTTTTGCCCAAACTGGCCGCCAAGACCCAGGCATTGTGGTGTATCGTGTGATTTGCGAGCGCCCTTGACCCGGAGCGCCTGTACTAGAAACTTGTAAGGGGAAAGTCAGACATGGACGAAGACAAGCAGTTCGAACAGGAGACAACCAAACCTAATCCAAATGCCTCACAAACCCCTGTCGAGACCACTGCTGATACCGTTCCTGAAGCAGTGACCGTTGACGAGGCTCCTGTTGAGGAGTCGACCGAGGCGTCGGCGGTGGAGGCAGCTGAGTCGGCTGATGATGAGGGGGTCGATCCGACGGTGATTGAAGCCGAAGCCGCAGCGGCCCAAGTCTCGGAACCCCTCGAAGCCGCGATGGCGACCTTAAAAGACACCGCCGAGCAGGCTCAAGCTCAACTCGAAGAGCTAAATCTGCAATATGCTCGCTTAACCGCCGACTTCGATAACTACCGCAAACGAACCCAGAGAGAAAAAGCAGAACTCGAAGAACAAGCCAAATGTACCACCCTGAAAGAACTTCTGCCGGTGGTGGATAACTTTGAGCGGGCGCGGACACAGATTAAACCGCAAACCGAAGGCGAAACCAATATCCATAAGAGTTACCAAAGCGTTTATAAGCAGATGGTGGATTGCTTAAAACGCCTCGGGGTCGCCCCCATGCGTCCTGAAGGGGAGGAATTTGACCCCAATCTCCATGATGCTGTGATGCGTGAAGCCACTGACGCCTATCCCGATGGAACCGTGACCGAAGAATTGATGCGCGGCTACACCATCGGCGAACGAGTCTTGCGTCATGCCATGGTCAAGGTGGCAACGGCCCCGGAACCCGTGGTAAGCTCAGGAGAATCGGACACCGAGACCTCTGACTCCTAACGGAGCGCAACACAACAGAAGTCTAACCCTGGCGCTGACCGTCTTGGAAGGCGCTAGGGTGTTCACGTCACATCCCGAATCTGGGTTATGGGAAAAGTTATTGGTATTGACCTCGGGACCACAAATAGTTGTATTGCTGTCTTAGAAGGCGGTAAACCCGTCGTCATTCCGAATTCCGAAGGCGGACGCACCACCCCGAGTATGGTTGGGTTTACCAAATCAGGCGATCGCCTCATTGGCCAACTGGCAAAACGCCAGGCGGTTACCAATGCCGAAAATACGATTTACAGCATTAAACGCTTCATTGGCCGGCGTTGGGATGATACGGAGATGGAACGCTCCCGAGTTCCCTATAACTGCATCCCTGGGCGGGATAATACCGTAGATGTCAAGATTCGCGATCGCAATCACACCCCCCAGGAAATCTCGGCCACCATTCTGCAAAAACTTAAACAAGATGCCGAATCCTATCTCGGAGAACCCGTCTACCAAGCCGTAATTACCGTTCCGGCCTACTTCACCGACGGACAACGGCAAGCCACCAAAGATGCCGGAACCATCGCCGGACTCGAAGTGTTACGAATTATTAACGAGCCGACCGCCGCCGCCTTGGCCTACGGACTCGATCGCCATGACGAAGAACTGACCATTTTGGTCTTTGACCTCGGTGGCGGCACCTTCGATGTCTCGATTCTGCAACTCGGCGACGGCATTTTTGAAGTCAAAGCCACCGCCGGCAATAACCACCTCGGCGGCGATGACTTCGACAGTGAAATTGTCTTCTGGCTCGTCGATAACTTCCGAGAAGCAGAAGGCCTCGACCTCTCCACCGACAAAATGGCCATGCAGCGGCTGCGGGAAGCCGCTGAGAAAGCCAAAATTGAACTGTCCTCCACCACAGAAACACATATCAATCTGCCATTCATCACCGCCGACGAAACCGGTCCCAAACATATTGATGTCCGCCTTAGCCGCAGTGAATTTGAAGAGCTAGTTAAACCTCTGGTCGATAGCACAATTGAGCCGGTTAGTCAAGCGCTCGAAGATGCCAACATGAATACCGAAGAGATTGACCGCCTGATTCTCATCGGTGGCTCAACCCGGACACCAGCCGTGCAGCGGGCCATTAGCGACTTCTTCGCCGGCAAGCAACCGGATTACTCCGTTAACCCCGACGAAGCCGTCGCCACAGGGGCCGCCATTCAAGCCGGTGTACTCGGGGGCGAAGTTCAAGATGTCCTACTCCTAGACGTCACTCCCCTCTCGTTAGGCATTGAAACCCTAGGAGAAGTATTCACCAAAATCATTGAACGCAACACCACCCTCCCCACGAGCAAATCGCAAATGTTCTCGACAGCCACCGACGGCCAAACCTCCGTCGAAGTCCATGCCCTGCAAGGGGAACGAGCCATGGCCCGAGACAACAAAAGTTTAGGCAAATTCATTCTCATGGGGATTCCCCCCGCACCGCGAGGGATTCCCCAAATTGAGGTCAGCTTTGAAATTGACGCCAACGGCATTCTCAACATTTCCGCGCGGGATAAAGGCACCGGCCGCGCTCAAAGCATCCAAATCACCAATACTGGCGGCTTGAGTGCCGAAGAAATTGAACAAATGCGCCTAGAAGCCGAGCAATTCGCCGACCAAGACGAATGGCAACGGAACCTGGCCGAACTACGCAACCAAGCCGATGCCCTGTTCTATAACTACGAAGATACCCTCAAACATAACGCCGATCTGGTCAGCGATCGCCTGAAACTCGAAGTCACCGAAAAAGCCCATCGCTTACAAGAAGCCCTCGACGAGAGCAAGCCTAACGTTGAGGACATTCGCCAACGCTTACACCAATTCCAACAAACCCTATTCGCCATTGGCTCAGCCGTGTATCAGGGCGAAACCCCACAATTTGACGAGCATCCCGACGAGGCGATCGCCCCTCCCAGCGATGACCCCTCCCAGGACAATCATCACGGGGAAGCAGCTCCTGACTCCCCGAAGGCGCAACCAAGCCCCCCTGTCGAGGGATTCGCTGAAGCCGATGACCTCGAAGATCTCGGCGGAGACGACGACGATCTCGACACCGACTTAGCCCGAGAACTCGAAGATCTCGAAGCCTTACTCTCACAAGAGTCACCACCCGCGTCATCCCCCCCGGCCCGCGATCGCCCAACCTCAAGTCCCCAAAAGCAGACTCCCAGCCAAGCGACCCCTCGGGACAACCGGCCCACCCCAGCAGCGGAGCCACAGAACTCCCCCGCACCCAAACCGACCCCCAACAAGGGCGATAATCCGTTTGATATCTCCTCGTCCCCGGCCGAGCCAGGGGACGAAGGCGACCCCGATAATCCCTTTTTCTAACCCATCCTTCCCCTGCTCTCGTCAGCCGAAGCTACCATCGGCTCCCCAGACGAGAGAGGTACTGTTCTCTCCTGTCCAACTCCTAGCAACGAGCGCGTTATGGCTGCCGACTACTACGAACTCTTAACTGTTTCTCGCACCGCAGACAAAGACGAAATTAAACGAGCCTTCCGACGACTGGCCCGTAAATACCACCCCGACGTCAACAAAGAAGAGGGGGCCGAAGAGAAATTCAAGGAAATTAACCGCGCCTATGAAGTGCTATCCGATCCCGAAAAACGAGCCCGTTACGATCGCTTCGGCGAAGCTGGCGTAGGGTCCGGGGTTCCTGGGGCCGGCTTCTCAGACTTCTCCGATATCCCCGGCGGCTTTGCCGATATCTTTGAAACCTTTTTTGGCGGCTTTAGCAATACCGGCCAAACTCGCCGCCGCAGCGGCCCCGCCCGTGGCGATGACTTACGCTTAGATCTAAAACTCGATTTCCGCGAAGCCGTCTTTGGTGGCGAGAAGGAAATCCGCATCAGCCATCTCGAAACCTGTGGCACCTGTGGCGGAACCGGCGCCAAACCGGGAACCCGTCCCAAAACCTGTGGCACCTGTGGCGGTTCAGGGCAAGTCCGTCGCGCCACCCGCACCCCCTTTGGCAGCTTTACCCAAGTCTCCGTCTGTCCCACCTGTAACGGCACCGGACAAGTCATTGAAGACCAATGTGCGACCTGTTCCGGGAAAGGACAACTACAAGTGGCCAAAAAGCTCAAAATTACCATTCCCGCTGGCGTCGATAATGGAACCCGCTTGCGAGTGCAGTCAGAAGGAGACGCCGGCAAACGCAACGGTCCTCCCGGAGACCTATATGTCTATCTCTTCGTCAATGATGACCAAGAGTTCCAACGCGATGGAATTAATATCCTCTCGGAAATCAAAGTCAGTTATTTACAAGCGATTCTCGGCTGTAAAATTCCCGTGAATACCGTCGATGGAGAAGTCGAAGTCACCATCCCGGCAGGAACCCAACCCGGACGAGTCATCACCCTAGAAGAGCGAGGAGTCCCCCGCCTCGGCAATCCCGTCAGCCGTGGCGATCATCTCTTAACCATTCATGTGGACATTCCCACAAAAGTCAATGCCGAAGAACGGGAACTGTTAGAGAAACTCGCCAAAATTCGCGGCGAACGAGCCGGAAAAGGCGGTGTAGAAGGGTTTTTAGGAGGACTGTTTAAGTGAGTCAATCGAGACATTCATCAGACCCCGCCCCGAACACGGCCTCCTCTGAGACTGGGGCCGTTGATGTAGAGTTGGATTTGCGGGGAACTCCCTGTCCCCTGAATTTTGTGCGGACGAAGTTACAGTTACAGCGGATGCAGCCGGGACAAGTGTTAGAGGTTTGGCTCGATGCGGGAGAGCCGATTGAGCAGGTTCCTGATAGCTTAACGATGGCTGGATATGGAATTGAGGCAATCCGCGATTGTCAGGGCTATTTTGCCTTGCAGGTTCGTTGTCCGCAATCATGAGTGAGATCAGCGACGATCGCCCCTCTCGGGAATCAACATTACAGTATCCCCGAGGAACCGTGTTGGCGGTGCAGGCCAACTTCTATCAGGTGCAATTGGATCTCGCTCCAACCCCACCTACCCCGAGTTTGCTCTGTACCCGTCGCACCCGCTTGAAAAAGGTTGGCCAACGGGTGATGGTGGGCGATCGCGTCGTTATCGAAGAACCCGACTGGGAGGGGAATCGGGGTGCGATCGCCCAAGTATTACCCCGTCGAACAGAGCTAGATCGTCCCCCAGTCGCCAATGCTGACCGCATCTTGCTGGTGTTTACCCTAGAAGAACCGAGTCTCGATCCTTGGCAATTGAGTCGCTTTCTCGTCAAAGCCGAGTCCAGCGAATTGGCGGTGCAACTCTGTTTGAATAAACGGGATTTAGTCAGCGAGGCTGAACAACAGGCCTGGCGCTCGCGGCTGCAAGACTGGGGTTATGATCCCCTCTTGATGAGTGTTAAAACCGGCCAAGGGATGGACGCTCTCAAACAACGGCTTGGCCGGGGAATTACCATTCTGGCGGGGCCATCAGGAGTGGGCAAATCCAGCACCATCAATCGTCTAATTCCCCAAGCTAAGCTCCGGGTGGCCCATGTTTCGGGTAAACTGGGGCGCGGCCGACATACCACCCGCCATGTCGAGTTATTTGAGTTAGAACAGGGGGGACTGCTGGCTGATACACCGGGATTTAATCAGCCGCAACTCACCACCAATGCTCAAGAACTGGCGGATTGCTTCCCTGAGATTCGCCAACGACGACAGGGGGAAGACTGTCAATTTAGTGATTGTCGCCATCGTGACGAACCCGGTTGTCAAATACGCGGCGATTGGGAGCGTTATGAGCATTATCGGACCTTTCTCGAAGAGGCGATCGCCCAGGATACCGCGCAACATCATACCGCTGAAGAGGAATCAAGCTTTAAAACCAAAGCTCAAGCCGGTGGAGAACGTCGCTCTGAACCGAAACTAGCCTCAAAAAAATATCGCCGCCAATCACGGCGACGACAGCATCAAACCTTACAAGACTTATGCGACGAGTTGGATGAGAATTTCTAGGCTTCGATGGGGCCTTGTTGATCGCGATCGCGCCAAATCTAGCGCAGATAGCTGGCTTCAGCTTCGAGTTGTCGTAAGAGTTTATCATCTCCTTTGTCCCGAGCAACGCTCATGCGGCGTTCCAAGGACTCTCTGAGGGCGGCGAGGCGGTTACGGTTAGCTTCGTTGATAGCTTGACGAGTGATGTTGTTCATGGTAAACAGTGCGTTGTAACGGTTGGGTGTATAGGTCTCTACCTCCAATTATAGGGAGAACTCTCAGGGAATTGCAAATCTAGTATAAAATGTTACGGAAATTAAGCAAAATTTCTGAAAGACTCATTCGGTTAAGCCATTGCAGCGCGTGACCGAGGCCAATTCGTGAAACGTTCTCAGATTCTGTTGATTACTCTGGCGTTGATACTCGGTTTAGGGGCGAGTTGGGCGATCGCCGCCGTTCAGGACAGCCAGCAAACCCGTTATCAATGCCAACAGATGGTCGATCGCGTCAACCAGGGCTATGCCCAAACCCTCGCCTTTCAGGGAACTGACGCGATCGCCCTCAACCGCTTAGCCGAGGAACTCAACGCCATTGCCAACTCCCTGCAACAACTCGACATTGATCGTCGTGCCCTACGTCGCACTCAGCAACAGTTTGTCCAAGGCTATCGAGACCTCAGTCAAGGCTACCAAGCCATTGTCCGCGCCTTAGACGCCGCCGATCGCGCTCCCAAAACAGAAACCGGCTTACAACAAGTTCAACAGGCTCAAGCTCAGGTCAAAGACGCCGGAGCCGCCGCCCAGGAAGCAGCCCGCCAGATTGATCAATTCGCTCGCGATCTCAATCAACTTTGTCTGGGGGAATAGGGGATAGGGAAGAGGCAAGAGGCAAGAGGCAAGAGGCAAGGCTTGTTGGTAAGGACAATTATGGACAATTGGAACTGGCTGCGATCGCAACTGACACCCCCACAAATTCGCTCTTGGCAAACCCTAATCCTAGCCAGTTTTGTCACCTGGTTTTTCTCCCTATTGGTGATGTTGTCCGATCCAGAGGTCGAATTTCAAAATTTTGCCTTAACCCGTTTAGGATGGGTCTTTTTTCTCGTCGGCTTCATCTGGTGGCAAAGTCTCCATCCCTGGAAACTTGGCTCACTCTCCCTAACGCCGGGTTTGATTGCTGCCGTGTTTTGTTGCCTCTTTCTCACCAACACTCAAGGAGAACTCTCCCAATGGGTGTTTTTGTTCTACCCAATTTTAACCGCCCTCATCGCCGCCTTACCCGCCTGTCGCAACGGCAAAAACCGTCTCAGCTTTCCCCCGCTCAAACAGCGGCCGCTCATCATGCTGCAATTGCTCATAGCCCTGCTCTGTAGCTGTTGGTTACAACTAACCTTTGTGCTACAAGACTGGATTGATACCTATCCCAACCTAGCCCAAGCCAATCTCTCCCAAAGTCAATTCGTCTTGCGTACCGGAACCCCCTTTCAGTTGCGAGGCTATCATCGGTTACAGCCGCTGCAAGAGCAATTAAAGGAGCATCTCCACAATGACGCCTGGCCCGAAATTGAACAGAAGTTACTCGAAGTGCGTCAAAATCCTGAGAACTTTTGGCGTACCCTTAATATCGAGCCAACGGATACCGTTGCTGGTTTACCGCAATATCCCCAGGCCCGTCTGACTCGTGATGACGGACAAGGGTATTATCTAACCATTACCCTTTTCTGGTCTCATCCTTGGTTTGAAGAGCAACGAGAACAACTAAGTCTACGCTGTCATCTTTATCCCCTGTCTCCTGAGGGCCGTCCAGGGAAGGGCAATCCCTCTGACACAAGTCTGCTCATATGCAATACTGACAATCAGGAAATTTTCAACCCCATCTATACACCGTCTACTACGGGGCCATCTTAAACCATCTAAAACCGTTATTCATCGCGACATTTTGCTTGGATTATGCTTGATTCTCTCACGCAACATCACCCCAAAAATGCACCGTGGAAACGAGTTCTCGTCACGGCCAATAATGCCTTTCGGGAAGTCTTACGAGAGCGCATTCTCTATCTTATCGGTTTCTATGCCTTAATTCTCATCGTCAGCCTGCGAATTTTGCCGCCTTTGTCCGCAGGAGCGCATCCTAAAATTTTTCTCGACTTAGCCTTAGCGAGTATGGAAATTTTGACTCTATTCGTGGCGGCGTTTGTCAGTACCCGTTCCCTAGAGAAAGAAATTCAACAACGGACCTTATTAGTGCTGATCTCAAAACCAATTAGTCGCGCAGAACTGCTTTTAGGTAAATTTCTGGGACTTTGGGGCGTGCTGCTGGCCGCCCTGGTGGTTATGACCCTCTTAGCCATTGGTATTGCTGCCTTAGGGGGCATTTCCATGGCTGTGGGTAGCTTACTATTGTCATTACTGTTTCTGGCGCTGAAACTGGCAATTTTGACGGCAGCAGCCTTACTGTTTGCAGCGTTTACCAGTTCGCTTCTGGCGGCCTTTTTTACGTTGGGGCTTTACGTGATGGGGAATTTTAGTCAAGACTTATTGCAACTCGGAGATACTCTCGATAGCTCAACCTTCGAGGTGGTGGCCACAATTCTCTATCTGATTTTGCCGGATTTGTCGCGCTTAAATCTCAAAAATGAAGCCGTGTATGGCATGACCGCCTTACCGGATATCGGCTCGTTACTCCTCAATGGACTGTATGGTGTTGTCTATGGCGTGGTGTTATTAGCCTTGGCGATCGCCATTTTTCAACGTCGTCAACTTTGAGCCAAGCAAGATATGACACGAAAAACTATTAAGCTGACTCGCGCAATGATGTCAACTTGATGAGATCAATTCGGATGCTCTTGAAGTTCAGTTTCTAGGGCCGTTTCGCTGGTGACATGGAGGCGATCGCGGCCCTGGGTTTTCGCGAAATAGAGAGCGCGATCGGCACATTTTAACAACACCTCCCCCGTCAATTGAGGATCAGGAATCACACTAGCCACACCAATACTCAGAGTGATGCGATCGCCACATTGAGACGTTTCATGGGGAATCCGTAACCGTCGCACCGCCTCTAAACTTCGTTGAGCCACAGCGATCGCCCCCCGAGCAGCAGTTTTGGGTAACACCGCCACAAACTCCTCCCCGCCATAGCGAGCCACCAAATCCTCAGGACGACAAATTGTCTCAGATAGCACCTGAGCCACCCGTCGCAGACAATCATCACCAGCTTGATGGCCATAAGTATCATTAAATGGCTTAAAACAATCAATATCTGCAATCAATAATGATAAGTAAGTTTTGTCCTGTAAACCTCGTTGCCATTGGTCTCGTAACCGTTCATCAAAGGCGCGACGATTGGCAATTTGCGTTAATCCATCCAGATTTGCCAACGCCTCCAATCGAGAATTAACCGACTCCAGTTGACGATTCGTTAACTCTAACTGACTAGCCAGGCGACGTTCTTCCAATACCTGCAAACTGAGCTTTTGACTTAACTGATGTTCCCGAGCCAGCGATCGCTGCAAGGCCTGAGTGGCTCGGTGGGCCTCAATCAAACGACGGATACGCTGTCGTAAAACCCCCCAATGAATGGGCTTCGTAATAAAGTCCTCAGCCCCCATCTCAAAGGCTCGTTCAATAGAATCCGAATCCTGTAGCGTCGTAATAATCAAGATCGGGGGACAATTGCTGCCAAACTGCTGTTTAAGCCGTTGACAACATTCAAATCCGCCCATTTTGGGCATCATCGCATCGAGCAGAATCAGATCCGGAAGTTGGATTTGACAGCGATCGAGACAGTCTTGGCCATTACTGACATCAATGCTCTCGTAACCGTCTCGCTCGACAGCTCGTTTCATCAACATCCTTAAGGTTCGTTCATCATCTGCAATCAGAACTGTCCCTTTCGGTGCAGGACCTTCAGCATTAATCATAGTCAAATCGTTGTAGGAGCGTCATAAAAGCCGTATGAACGAGATCAAAGTCCCTTTCAAAATCCTCGATTATCGTGGGTCGTTCCGAGGCCTGTACATTGAGAAAATCCCCTTGTCGGACCTGTTCTTCGAGAGTCCGACAGCGATGAGTCAAGGCAACTGCCCCTAAACTGGCACTCAAGGACCCTAGAGCATGGGCAGCTTGCTCGATCATATCAAGCTCACCCCCCGCCAAGGCCATGCGCAAGCTTTTTAAACGCTGGGGAACATCATCGAGATAGCGTTCAATCATCTCGATGACAAAATCGACCTCCCCGGCCATCTGTTGTAACTCGTCGATGACTTGCATGTCGAGAATGGGATACTGGTCCGTAACCGGCAACGATGGAACCCCAGCAGCCGGTTCAGAAGTGGACGAGGCCAGGTGCAACGGTCCTGTCCGATAGCGTTCTAAGGCTTGACGTAGCTGGGTGGCTCGTAGGGGTTTACTGAGGTAATCATCCATTCCCGCCTCTAAACAGAGTTGGCGATCGCCTTCGAGGGCATGAGCCGTCAAAGCAATAATATAGGGTTGAGGTCGTCCTTGCTGAGCGCACTGCTGACGAATTTGGCGGCTGGCGGCCCAGCCATCTAACTCGGGCATTTGCACGTCCATGAAGACTAGATCGAAACTCTCCTGGCCCAGCCGTTGGACTGCTTCGAGTCCATTGTTGACGAGAGTGGCCTGATAGCCAAATCCCATTAATAACCGTTGAACTAAGACCCGATTGATGGGCAAATCTTCGGCCACTAAAATGCGTAAGGGGAGCCGTTGAGCCAAAACTGGATCAAAGGGAGACTCCTGAACCCCTAGGGAGGATTGGCTGTCATCAGTGGTGATGAGGCGAGTCACTGGGGTGAGGTGAGGGGAGTCCGGTTCAGGGGCTAATCTTACGGTGACATGGAAACTTGAGCCTTGGCCGAGTTCACTCTCGACTCGGATTTGTCCATCCATGAGCTGACAGAGACGTTGACTAATCGTTAGTCCTAAGCCAGTCCCTCCATAGCGGCGTGTCATGGAGCTATCACTTTGAGAAAAGGGTTTGAATAAACGCTCAAAGCGATCGCCCGGAATACCAATCCCCGTATCTTGAACCGTCAGATGCAGGGTTTGTTTACCCTCCCCATCAGGCTGAGACTCCATCACCTTAACCGAGAGCCGAATGTCCCCTTGTTCGGTGAATTTAACGGCATTCCCAAGCAGGTTAGTCAAAATCTGTTTGAGGCGAACCACATCACCCCGCCAACTCTGGGGTAGGGGAGTCGCAAGAGCATACCAGAGATTGAGTCCTTTCTGTTGAGCGGTGACGGCCACAAGATTTAAGGTTTGCAGCAAAGCCTGATCTAACTCAAAAGGTCGAGATTCGAGTTCGAGGTGTTCTGACTCAATTTTGGAGACATCGAGAATGTCGTTAATCAACGCCAGTAGGGTTTCACTACTTTGACGAATAGTATTGACAAAATCTTGTTGTTGTGCATCAATCCGACTATCTAACAGCAACTCAGTATTACCAATAACGGCATTGAGGGGGGTACGGATTTCATGGCTCATCATAGCCAGGAAGCGGCTTTTAGCGAGATTAGCGGCTTCAGCCTCCTGTTTCGCCGCCGCCAGAGCCAGATTTTTGGCGCTGAGTTCTTCTCGTTGGGCGGTTTCTCGCTGAAGCATGGCCGCTTGAGCCAGCGCAATTCCTACTTGAGCGGCGACGGATTCAAGGAGGTTGACTTCATCACTACTCCAGCGACGTAGGGAACATTGATGGAGGCAAATTTCCCCATTGGCTTGGCCTTGATAGGAGGTGCGGATACCTAACATTGAGCGAATGTGATTGGCGTCAAAGAACTCCTGATCGTTCTCGAGCAGGGGATTGTCTGAGACATCATCGGAGACTTGGGCAATGTCTTGTTGTACAACCACAGCGCTGTAGGGATGCTCCTCGATGGGTAAAATTAACCCTAAAAGAGAGGGAAGGGTGGGATGACGGGATTCGGCGACGGCTCTAAGTTGAGGTTGGGGCTCGGTTTCATAGGAGAAGATTAGACAACGACTGACGGAAAAGCTGCGTCCGATTTGGTAGGCGGCGGTTTGGAAGATTTGCTCAGAATCGAGACTTTGACGGATTTCTTGGGTGAGTTTTTTCAGCAGTAGAACATTGCGATATTGACGCTTGAGGGCATCTTCGGCCAGTTTGCGATCGCTGATATCCTCTGCTAGTCCCACAAAGCGATAGGATTGTCCCTGATGATCCAGAACCCGAAAGGCTTTGGCGCAAAGCCAACGTACTTCGCCACTCGGTCGTAGAATGCGATAGGTTTCTTCAAACACTTGTCCCTGGCGAATTTGGCGATCGAGGGCTTCGGTAATGCGACGGCGATCGCCCGGATGAACGGCGGCCAGCCAAAGGCGAGGATTATCATAGAGGTCTTGATAAGGGCGTTCGAAAATCTCTTGGTAGGTGGGAGAGACATAGAGCATAGCCCCATCGTGGCAGAGAATGAAAAAGATTTGTCGGATGTTTTCTGCGAGTTGGCGGAATTTTTCCTCGCTTTCTTGCAGAGCGTCTTGAGCCAGTTTTTCGCGGGTGATATCGTTGAGGGTTCCGAGGTAGCCGATGAGGGTGTTGTTGCCATCGTATAGGGCCACAAGCTGTCCAGAAATCCAAGAGAGGCTTTGATCTTGGCGTAGGATGCGATATTGCAGCGTCAGGTGTTGATGTTGGTTAACCGCTTCATCCCAGGCTTGAAAGACGCGATCGCGATCGCTCGGATGAATGGCCGTCAGCCAACCATAGTCGAGACAGTCTTCTCGGGAAAGTCCAGTGGTCTGACACCAATGGGGGTTGACGTAACGACAAGCCCCCATGGGATCAGCCAGAAACAGTCCCACAGGGGCAGATTCCACGAGCAGGCTAAATTGATAGTCGTGAGGGTTAACAGTATTCTCCCGCAAAGGTGTATCACGAACTGGGCGCAGAATCGCCAGCCAGGAGGCGTTCCCAGTTGCTGGGGAGAGCGAGGACGAGAGCCAAAGGGCCGACACCTCAACCAGTCGTTTGGGACCGTCATGGGAACCGGTGACGACGGTTCCTTGCCATTGTCCCTGATGGCAAAGTTGCTCCTGAAAGCGATCGCCGTCAAAGGGAGACGCGCCAAAAAACTGACAACAGGCTTCTAAGGGCTGTCCGATGGCCTGTTCGGCCCCAATTTGATACAGGGTTTCGGCTTGGGGACTCCAGTAGAGGAGATGGCCGCGATCGTCAACAACGATGGCAGCTTCATCGATTTGGTTGAGGATCTGTTGTTGCCATTGCTGGGTCTGTTCTAGGTATTCTAGGGACTGGCTTTGCTGTTTGAGGAGTTGGTCTTGCTGTTCGAGGCGAATGTGTAACTGTTGGTTCTGTTCAACCAGAGTTTGCTGAGTGAAGATTCGTTCTAGGGCCAGGGTGATATGCTCGCTGAGTTGGTCGAGAAGCTCGATTTCGGTGTCAGTCCAGGTGCGGGGGCGATCGCACTGATGGGCTATCAAAAATCCCCAAGGAGGTTCTCCGTTGGGGTTGAGGATGTTGAAGATATAACTTTTAACTTGGAAATGAGCTAATAGGTTTAGATAGCAGGGACTAAACCCCTGCTGGCTGACATCGTTGACAGCCTGACGTTGGGGGTTATGGTTGGGGGTCTGAAAGCAGCTATCGTGAATCTGATGGTGTAGGCTGATTCGCCAAGGGGGCAAAACCTGTTCGGCAATAACAGTTCCTGTAGCGTTGCCGGTGAAGTGATAGAGGATAACGCGATCGCACCCTAACAGAGCTTGAACCTCGTTCACAACGGTGTCCAACAGGGAACTGAGGGAATGATGACGGGCCAATTTGAGCAAAACCGAGGCCAGATGTCGATGGCTGAGTGGGGGGGAATCGGCGTCTTGAGTGAGCTTCAGGTGGCGGCGATCGCTCATGATAATCCTACAGTAATGCCTTCAGTTGGGCTTGGGCCTTGGATAAGGATTCCTTCCATTCTTGCTCAGGATCACTATCGGCGACAATGCCGGCACCAACTTGGCCCCAAATGCGCCCTTGATGACAAAGTAGGGTGCGAATGAGGATGTTGAGGTCTAAATAGCCTCGTTGATCCAGATAACCGCAAGAACCGTAAAATAAACTGCGCCGCACGGGTTCGAGTTCTTCGATAATCTCCATACAACGCACTTTCGGACAGCCGGTGATGGTTCCTCCTGGGAATAACGCGGCGATCGCCTCAATGGGGTCAACCCTAGTCGAAAGTTGACCGATGACGTTACTCACCAGGTGCATGACATGGCTGTAGCGTTCGACGACCAGCAGTTCATTCACCCGCACCGAACCCCAGTCACAGACACGGCCGAGGTCGTTGCGTTCTAAATCCACGAGCATGATATGTTCGGCGTTTTCTTTGCGATTATCGAGGAGTTCGGCTTCGAGTTGGCGATCGCGCTCGGGGGTGTCGCCTCGGGGACGAGTTCCGGCGATGGGGCGAGTTTGGGCGATTCCCTCCCGTAGCTGTAACAGTCGTTCTGGGGAACAACTAACGACCTGTCCCCAGGGGGTTTGCCAATAGCTGGCGAAGGGGGAAGGGTTAATCTCATGTAGGCGGCGGTAAATCTGCCAGGGATGGCGGTTTATATGGGTACTAAAGCGTAGGGAGAGGTTGGTTTGAAAGATGTCTCCGGCTCGAATATAGGCTTTAGCCTGACGCACCATCGCTTCGTAATCTCCTTGTTGGCAGAGAAACTCAATCTCTGGAGGGGCGCTGAGGGGGCTAGGAGCGGCATCTCTCGGCTGCCATTGGCTCCAGGTCTGTTCGAGGCGATCAAGCTGTTGGGGAGCGCTGGCGGCGAACCAGAGGGTCTTATGATGATGGTCAATAACGGCAAAGCATTCGGGTTCGTACCAGAAGGCGATGGGAAAGGGGAGAGGGTCGTGATTTTGGTCGGGGAGGTGTTCAATTTCCCAGCCGAGATCATAGCCAAGCCAACCGAGCCAGCCTCCGGTGAAGGGAAGCTGAGCAATGTCTGGGGGGAGGGTTGGGGTTTCTGAATTCGTTGCTAACTGACGCCGCAAAAACGGTAGAATTTCACCGAGTCCCGGAGTCCAATGCTGGGAGATGCCCCCCTGTTGCCGAGGACGACCGGCACAGATGGAATAGCCGGTTAGATGCGGGGTTTCTGAGGTTGAAGGACTTTCGAGGAGAACGGCGATGGGATCATCGAGGAATAAGGCGGCAAAGACATGAGATGCTGTATGGGATTCCAGGGGATGCGATCGCCAAAACCAGGGCTGTTGAGCGTTCATAGGCGCGGTTTCAGAGGACGGGTAACAAGACAGGGAACGGTTGAGAGTTTAGGATGTTTAGTTATCTTAAGGGTTTGTTGGTCGGTGTTCAGATGGCGGTTCCTCAGCGTCCTCTGTTGACGCTAGAGGTGAATGGCGTCGGCTATGAGATGCAGATTACGCCACGATTCGCGCGGGAACTCCCCGGAACTCAGGAGGAGTTCCGGGTGTTTGTGGATTTGCAACTTCGTGATGACCGTTTGTTGCTGTTTGGCTTTGCGACGGCGGCGGAACGGGATCTATTTCGTCAGTTAATTCGGGCCAGTGGTGTGGGGGTTCAGTTGGCCATGGCCTTGTTGAGTACCTTGGCCTTGGAGGATTTGGTGCAGGCGATCGTCTCGGGGAATCATAAGATGCTCTCGCAAACCCCCGGAGTTGGCAAGAAAACCGCCGAACGCATTTCCCTAGAATTACGAGAAACCCTCAGCCAATGGCGAGAACAGGCTAATTTACAAGTTGTCACCACCGCTGGGTTAGGGGGAGCATTACTCGAAGATGTGGAGATGACGTTGTTAGCTTTGGGATATACCCCTCAGGAAGTGGTGTCGGCGTTGAATGCGGTGTCGAGTGAGGTGCAGTTGGGCGATCGTGATCACGCCGAAGCTTGGATTAAGGAAACTATTTCTTGGCTCT
>CAZXWM010000022.1:0-438 GCA_964644215.1 uncultured Phormidium sp. | reverse complement strand
TTTTCGCCCCTACAATTTGGTATACCATGCAACAAATCACAGCATATATCCTGAAGACCCCTAGAGATTAGATTCAACCCCTCCCGATGAGCTATCTTATGGCCCCAGAAATCACCCCAAATCGGCAAATTTAGTCACTGTCCGCGTCGGAGAGGACTTGCTGCAACGCCTGCTCAAAGGCTTCAAGGGAAGGAAGCGTCGCCGCCTGAACCAGAAGTGCTTTCAGAGGTTGAAGATCATTCAATTGATTCACCCCTTCAGTCAGGGAACTCGGAACCGTAGTAAATCGAGCCGCCAAGATCTCGAATACCGCCTCACGACTGCGACGTAAAGCACCTTGTTCGAGTCCTTGTTCGAGTCCTTGTTCGAGTCCTTGTTCGAGTCCTTGTTCGAGTCCTTGTTCTTGTGCAAAACGCTCTAGGGGAGTGATGTAGGGCA
>CAZXWM010000021.1:6837-21954 GCA_964644215.1 uncultured Phormidium sp. | reverse complement strand
ACATTGTCCTAAAGTTGCTAAAACTCCAGAAGGTACGCCTTTAGTCAGTGATGCATTTGCTCAAGTTCATCAACTTTCTAACGCTCCAGTTTTAACATATATTAATGCCGATATTATTTTAACTCAAGATTTTTTGCCGAATGTTCAGCGCGTCATGGAAATTTATAATGACTTCCTGCTATTAGGAAGACGCTGGAATTTAGATATTGCCCATAAAATTGAATTTTCCAAACCGAATTGGGAAGCGGAATTACGTCAACAGCTAAATGAGGTTGGGGTTTTTAGTGGCATTGGAGCGTTGGACTATTTTGTTTTTCCTAAACCGTTGTTCCAAACTTTACCGGACTTTGCTGTGGGTCGTCCGGGCTGGGATAACTGGATGGTGGGGGAGGCGTTGCGCCGTCAGATTCCTGTGATTAATGGCAGCCGAGTCATTACCGCGATTCACCAAAATCATGATTATAGCCATCTGTCCGGCCGGCGGACGGCGGTGTTTCAAGGACCGGAAGCGCAACGAAATAAAGCCCTACTTCAAGGACATTTAGTGGGCAATAGTGCCGATGCACAGCAGGTATTAAGACCGATGAGTTGGCGAGGGGAGCCACAGGTGAGTCTTGTCTTGACCACCTATAATCAAGCGTCAATGGTGGAAGGGACGATCGCCCATTTACTGGCCCATGAGCAAGAGGGTATGTCCTTAGAGGTAATTGTCGTTGATGAGGGGTCAACGGATGACACGAGGGATGTTCTACAACAGTACCCCGATGAGTCGCGACTGCGGCTTGTTCTAGAAACCTGTTCCGGGGCGATCGCCGCTCGCAATCGTGGCTTAGCCTTAGCTGAGGGAGATTACGTCCTATTCCTTAATGGTGATAGTCGGCTTTTAGAGGGGGGTCTGTCGGCATTGCTAGGGTGTTTTGAGCAACATCCGGGAGCGTTGGAATTGGCGGTTGGGGGGTTTCAATATCTCAAGCCTCCGGGACAATGGCAGGCAGTCAATCCTGAGCCGGTGCTGGCGCCAATTTTTAAGGGCCGTGAGGGACTCCATGGCTTACATATTTGGATGCTTCCCAGTCTCTGGCAGGTGATGCAAACGGAGGCTGTGTTATTCGATCGCCCCACCTTACAAAATCG
The DNA here is from genome assembly GCA_964644215.1 of uncultured Phormidium sp. Classification (GTDB taxonomy): domain Bacteria; phylum Cyanobacteriota; class Cyanobacteriia; order Cyanobacteriales; family Geitlerinemataceae; genus Sodalinema. The sequence goes on along the minus strand of CAZXWM010000021.1, from coordinate 20,820 downwards.
AGGAGGCTTTGCACTGGACTTGTCCCCGATGGCATCGACCCTCGATGCTTTGTTGGATTTGTCGTCTCGGGGTGCAGCGGGTTTAGGGATACCTCAGGTGGTGGTGTCCTCTGCGCCACCCAACTGGCTAGATCCTGAACATCTCTCGGGGTTAATTCACGATAGCGAACAACTCCTCGGGCGTTATTTTGACCGTCCCCGTTTACGGGATTGGATGCGGGTACTTAAACCTTTGGCGTATCTGGAAACGCGGGTTTGGTTGGGGAGTTGTGCGCAGGCTCAAGGACTCTGGGATGTTGTGGTGCAACAGTTTCAACAGTCTTTGGCTGAGAGTGGGGAAAGTCCTGAGAAGGTGATGGCTCGCTGGCGGTTTGGCTTTGAGCAGGGTTTGGGAGACTTGCAGGGAGTGCAGGAGAGCCTTAGGGATTTGGAGGGGCTGTTGGGGTGGCGTTAGCGGCGAGGAGGGCTTCCCCAAGATTGCGGTAAAACCATAGGTGAATGGGCGGTTGGCGATAGTCGAGACAATGACGATAATGGGCGATCGCCGCCTGGGGTTGACCTCGTTGACAGAACCAATGGCCGAGTTCTTCTTGCAGCCAGGTGAAATGGGGGAATTGTGCGAGTACTCTTTGGTAATGCCCGATCAGGTCGTCGATTTGTCCGAGCTGAGCCAGGATTTGCCCGAGATGACGATGTCCAGTCTGAAAGCCGGGGTTGAGGGTGACGCTATGGCGATAGGCGGCCATCGCGTCTTGGAGATTGCCCGTTTGTTCTAGGACTTGTCCGAGTCCATCCCAAGCCTGCCAATGCTGGGGATTGAGTTGCAGGACTTGTTGGTAGGCGGCGATCGCTTCTTGGTGCTGTTGGGATTGGCTGAGAGCTTGGGCGAGATAGTAGGCGGCTTGGGGACGCTGTGGGGTCAAGGCGAGGGCGGTTTGACTGCTGGCGATCGCCTTGGGAAGCTGCTGGGTTTGCAAGTAGGCTTGGCCTAAGTTCTCCTGAAACTCGGAACTCTTGGGGTCTAACTGCGTCGCTTGTCGATAGGCGCTGATGGCGTCTCTCCAAGCGCCCTGTTGGGCTAGGGCTTGACCGAGACCGTTATAAGACCAGGGGTCTTGGGGATTTAGGGTCAGGGCTTGCTTATAGGCGGCGATGGCCTGCGGCCAGTTTCTCTGTTGGGCGAAGGCTTCTGCCAGATTCCGATGAGCGCTGCTGAGATGGGGATAGTAGTGAATTGCAGATTGATAGGCGGCGATGGCCTCGGGGAGTTCCCCGGAACGCAGATGGGTGTTACCGCGCTGTAATGCGGTTAGACTGCGTTTCCAATGGGGGGGAATAGCGTTTTGGTTCGATCGTTCTGACATCAGGGGGCTGACTCCGTATGATGCTGGCTAGTTTTAGACTCTCGGTGAGATGGTGAATTATCTTGACACCCCATGGGGGGATAGGTCTTTATCCTGTTCAGCGTTGATGGGGGCAAATCAGCGGGGTTCCCTGGAGGCGATCGCCAGTGACCTAGAGCGCTCTGGGCGCTGGCTACAAGGGCTTGAGGCGACGGCAGATTATCCTCGCTTGACGAACCTCACGGTTAGGTCGGTGCTGTTTTATCGAAATTTTGAGCGCTTTAGTGGCGGACATCTCAAGGTTTGGCATTACTTTAATCATGTCCAGGGTTGTGCTGGTTATCACCCTTACATCTATTTTTATACTCCTGAGAGTGTTTGGGATTTTACCAATCCTTGGCGGCGGACGGCTCCTCATCGGCTTCTGAGTCAACCGTTAGGTGAGCCTGATGTGATTTTTTTGGATGGACTGGATTGGCAGGCGATCGCACCTCAAAAGCGAGATAATTCTCAGGTTCCAATTATCAATTTAATTCAACATGTTCGTCATGGGAATCCTGATAATCCTCGCTATGAGTTTTTGAGTCATAAAGCCATCCGGATTTGTGTTAGTGATGCGGTGGCGATGGCCCTACAAGAATCAGGACAGGTGAACGGGCCGCTATTTGTGATTCCCAATGCCTTAGATATACAAGAACTGCCCGTTCCTTTGGAGGACTCACAGCGAGAGGAGACGATTCTGATTGCGGCGTTAAAAGAGCCGGCATTGGGGGAACGAATTAAGGCAGAGTTGGAAGCATTGGGTCATCCTGTTCGCCTGTTATGCGATCGCCTACCACGCGCTGATTATCTCCAACAACTCCGTCAAGTCAAAATGGTTGTTTTTCTTCCCAACCGCCGAGAAGGGGAAGGCTTTTATCTCCCGGCCTTAGAAGCTATGGCCCTACGAACCCTCGTGATTTGTCCAGATTGTTTAGGCAATCGCGGCTTTTGTCTGCCGGGTCAAACCTGTTTTCGCCCTGACTACAAACTTGCCGAGATTCTAGCCTCCATTAAAACGGCATTAAACCTCAATGACTCAGACCGAGCAACCTTCCTAAATCAAGCTCAAAAACAAGTTGATTGTCATCAACTTCAGCAAGAACAACATCAATTTCAGGACATCCTAGAAAATATTGCGGATATTTGGTGAAATGCTCTGAATAAAGACCATAGGAGACTCTATAAACTAGCCAAAAGAACATGAATGATGCTTCAACGTTAGTTATCACCGGTATGCACCGCTCGGGAACATCTTTGACGGCGGCCCTGTTAAAAAGTGCCGGCTTACATATTGGGGAAACCCTTTTAGGCAAAACCCACAGTAATCCGAGAGGACATTTTGAAAACTTAGACTTTCTAAATTTTCATAAATCTATTTTAAAATCGCAAAATCTGAGTGAGAAAGGCTGGACGTTTCTGGATGCGATCCCTCTTCACCCAGAACAGTTTAAAGAAGCTGAAACAATTGTTGAGCGTAATAAAAAGACTCCCATTTGGGGCTGGAAAGACCCAAGAACTACCTTGTTTTTAGAGTTTTGGGCTGTGCAGTTGCCGACGGCTCACTTTTTACTGGTCTATCGTTCCCCTTGGGAAGTCGTTAGTTCTCTCTATACCCGATTGGAAGACTTAGAGTTTGCAGACAATCCAGAACTCGCCTTTCAGGTTTGGTGCCACTACAACAAAAAAATCCTCAACTTTTATCGCCAGTTTCCTGAGCGGTCTCTACTGATTAATGTCAACACCTTAATCGATTTTCCAGGAGAATCTGTCCAAGTTCTCAATAACAAATTTGGACTTGAATTTAGTCAGCCTTCGTCAACGGTAGTTGATACCTCACTGCTGAACCAGAAGCATTTGACTGACGATTATATTGAATGGACGAAACAGGGATATCCAGAGGCGATCGAGTTATATAAAACCTTAGAATTCAATGCTTGGCGACCTCAAGACAAACCCGATCAGACCTGGATTCAACAACTCCAAGCCGCTCAGACAAACCCATTAAAGACTTGGTATCAATTCAAACATCAGGAGGCTGAGTTAGCGCAACTGCGAAATGAACTCAAACAAACTAAACAGGTTCTGGAACGTTCCCAAACTCAACTAAACCAAACAGAACTTGAACTTGAAAAGCGATTTAAACAACTTCATCAAACTCAAGAAGTTTTAGAGGAATATCACTTTCTTTTGAAAGACCAAAAAGCAGCCTTTTCTAAGCTGAAGTTCGAACAATTAGTGGCAGGTCAGCCCGATGAGCAGTACCAAACATTAGTCTGGGATGCCTGTCATGCCTATTGTCAACATGACTTTCCTAAAATGACCCACTGTCTTAAACAGTCTATGCTTCATAAGCACTTACCCAAAACCCAACTGGTGATGGATTGGTTGAGACTATTTGACCAGTATCATCAGGCGAACAATCTGCCCTTTGATTCAGGGCAGTTAACAGAACAAGAAGAGTGGAAAAATCTGGTACGCTCCCTAGTTGTTGGTCATGGCATATCTTAGATGAAGTACCCGTATCTCAATCAGTATTAATGTTGAAACTCAAACGGCAGCACAGGTTCAAGTTGAGTTGCCTGACGATAGAAAGGTATAGCTTTTTCTTCAATCTCGATTAGGCTTTCCTTCGATAACCCATTTTTAGAGATGCTTCCTTGTCTGAAAAAATTTTGGTAACCGCCATCTTCCCAAAATCCTAATTTTTCTGAGTCTTCCTGTTTAGCCAGAGACTTAAGCTTATTAAAGCTCTGATGTTTGACTGCCTTTTTGCAAACAGATTTGCATCGTTCCCAACCCAAAAGCTTCATTACTTCTTGCAAAACCTGTAACGGATTATAACTCAATTTTTCGTAGGACAAAAAAATAACTTGTTGAGGCATTTGTTCTTTGAGAGTTAGATAGGCTTCAAGGTGAGTACACCATTGTGAAAGTCGTTCTAAACAAAAGCGGTCAACTCCTGGATCGATATCTCGATATTTAGGGTATCGCAAACAATAGTAATAGTAAGAAGCCAAGGCATCTGCTGGGGAGCGAAATAGATAAATCGAACGATGTTGGTCATCCGGATACTTCTCAAAAAATAATGGCTCATGAGTTTTGATGATTCGGAAGGGTAAAGATTTATTAACACAATGAAACCAGTCGTCAATGTCAACTTTATAAATATCAGGAATGATATTGCCACCGCTGGTCGTTTTAACCCCTTGTAACTGAAGCAGGGCATCACTCAGCAGCAACCGCATCCAGGTATTACCGGAACGCGGATAGGAAGCCAAAAAAATATCACTATCCTGAAGACGAGGCTGGTTGAGCCAATATTGTTTTTTGGGCATTGTTGTGAAACTTAAAACTGCAAACTAGCTATAAAACCTTACAAGAGGAGAAATGTAGTTTCCTGTACAAATTCTAGTCAAATCTTTCAGGATTGACTTGCCATAAATTATACTTATCAATCAAATCCGGATACAGTCTCAAGACACAGGTAAAACGGACTAGCAGAAGCATAAGTCTAATGCTCAACAAATGTTTCTTATTGATGATGTGCTCATTGTCCGGATCGTTAATAGCAACTCCGGTATATTGATGCAGGGAGAGCATCGATTGGGATCACATCCATATCCCGTAGTCCAACAATGATTCATGATGACATCTAGGGTAAATACGCACTGATGTCCCTCGACTTATCCCTTTTGCCCGGCCAGATGGTCATCTAATCGAACTCAAGTTGTAATGAATCAGTCTAATGGTTAAATACTCTCTCGTTATTCGCTGCTATAACGAAGAACAACATATCGGTCGTTTACTCCGTGGTATTGTTCAACAAACTTTGCAAGATGTTGAAATTATCGTGGTGGACTCTGGCTCCACTGACTCCACTCGTTTAATTGCATCCCGTTATCCGGTCAAACTCCTAACGATTCGTCCGGAGGATTTTTCCTTTGGCTATGCGCTCAATTTCGGATGTCAAGCAGCTTCTGGAGATGTCTTGATTTTTGCTAGCGCCCATGTCTATCCCCTGTATTCGGATTGGCTAGAAAATTTAGTCCAACCGTTTGAGCGTCCAGAGGTGGCATTAGTCTATGGAAAACAGCGTGGCAATGAGGTCACGAAGTATTCCGAGCATCAGATATTTGCGAAATGGTTCCCTGACGATCCCAACTACAATCAGAACCATCCTTTTTCCAATAATGCCAATGCCGCAATTCGTCGAGATTTGTGGCAACAATTTCCCTATGATGAGTCTTTAACGGGCTTAGAAGATTTGGACTGGGCGAAACGGGTTCAAAAACTAGGCTATCACGTGGTTTATGAGCCAGATGCGGAGGTGATTCATGTCCATGATGAACCTGTGGCTAAAATTTATAATCGGTATCGTCGGGAGGCGATCGCCTTAAAACATATCTTTCCTCAAGAACACTTCACCTTTTGGGACTTTGTGCGCCTATTTCTGGGCAATACCTTGAGTGATTACTATCATGCTCATCAGGAACGAGTTTTGTTTTCAAAATTTCAAGAAATCTTCCTGTTCCGCCTGATGCAATTTTGGGGAACTTATCGAGGCTTTACCCAGCGGGGCAAAGTCAGCAGTGAACTCAAGCAAACTCTCTACTATCCCCATGATTTGAAACCTCGTCGTTTTCAAGATCCTCCCCGCAAGCGGCAGCAAATCGGTATCGACTATAGTTGTCCATTTAAGGAGCAAGAAGTTGCCCAAAATTATTGATGTTTCCGTTCCTCTCGAAGTTGGGATGCCTTCCTGGCCAGGGAGTCCAGGCTTTCAGATTTATCGAACTCTCACCTTAGAGTCCGGGGGAGAAGCTAATATTTCTCAACTGGACACGGATGTTCACATTGGCACTCATGTGGATGCCCCCTGTCACTTTATTTCAGAGGGAGAGGCAGTAGAGCAGTTATCCTTGGATGTTCTCATCGGTCCGACGTATGTGGCAGATCTTCCTGATGTGACCTCTATCACCGCGAAAGACCTAGAAGCACTGAATCTTCCGGAACATACCAGTCGGCTGCTCCTAAAAACCCGGAATTCAGAGCTTTGGCAAAAGAAGGTGCGGGAGTTTAAACCCGATTTCGTTGCCCTAACGGCTGATGCGGCTCAGTGGCTTGTTGATCACCATATCAACTTGATTGGAGTGGATTACTTGTCAGTCCAGCGCTATGGCGATAGTCCTTTAACCCATGAAACTTTGCTGGGTGCAGGAGTCATTATTTTGGAGGGATTAAATCTATCTGAAGTGACCACTGGAGTTTATCAGCTCATCTGCCTTCCCCTTAAATTAGTTGGAGCCGATGGTGCACCTGCCCGTACCGTTTTGGTGAAAGAATAACGATGGTAAAACTTGCTGCAATTGTCCCGATGCGCCATAATAGTGAACGGGTTCCGGGAAAAAATTATCGAAATTTTTCTGGGGTTCCTCTCTATCATTGTGTCATTAAGAGTTTGTTGGCCTCTCCCTTAATCACAGAGGTGGTGATTGATACGGATAGCCCCACGATTATCGAAGACGCTCAAACTCATTTTCCTCAGGTAACGTTGCTTGAACGACCTGCACATCTGCGTTCAGGGGATACCCCCATGAATGATGTGTTGCTCAACAGCATTAACCAAATTGAAGCGGATTTTTACTTACAAACCCATAGTACGAATCCCGTCTTGAAGCCTTCGACGATCCACAATGCGGTTAATGCCTTTGTGGACAGTTATCCTGTGTATGATTCCTTGTTTGGTGTGACCCGTTTGCAAACCCGCTTATGGGATGGGTTAGCTCGGGCGGTTAATCACAACCCAGCGATTCTGTTGCGTACCCAGGACTTACCCCCGATTTATGAGGAGAACTCCTGTCTTTATATCTTTAGTAAGGAAATTTTGACGCAACGGCACAATCGCATTGGTCATCGCCCTCTTTTATTCGAGATTGACCGAGTGGAAGCGGTGGATATTGATGAAGAGTTGGATTTTAAGATCGCAGAATTTTTGTATCAGCAACGGGAGACAGTTTAATGGGATACCAAGTTTTGGTTACTTGTCCACATCTACAAAAGACCATTGACCTCTATCGGCAGCCTTTAGCAGACAAGGGGATTGAATTAGAGGTTCCCCCAGTGGTACAGCAGTTGAGCGAGGAGGACTTGCTAGAGATTATTGACCGTTTTGATGGGGTCATTGCCGGGGACGACCCGTTTACGGCCCGAGTTTTGCAGAAAGGCAAACGCTTGAAAATTGTTGCCAAATGGGGCATTGGCTTAGATGCCATTGACCAGGAAGCAGCGGCACAGTTGGGAATTATTGTTCAGAATACCCCGGACGTGTTCGCCGATGAGGTGGGGGATGTGGCTCTCGGCTATCTCATCCTGTTGGCGCGACAACTTCACAAAATGGATCAGGCGGTGCGCCGGGGAGAATGGCTACAAGTTCCTGGCATAACCCTGCGGGGAAAAACCCTGGGGGTGATTGGTGTTGGTAGTATTGGCAGGGGCATTGCTCGCCGGGGAGCAGCGGTTGGGATGTCTGTTTTAGGCTACGACATCCGTTCGATTCCTGAGTCGGTGCAGCGTGAATTGGCGGTGCAGCCGGCAACGTTGGAGGAATTGTTACAACGGTCTGACTTTATTGTCTTATCGTGCAATCTTTCGGCGGAGAACTATCATCTTCTGAGTGAACCGCAATTTAAGATGATGAAACCGGGGGTTCGGGTGGTTAATGTGGCTCGGGGTCCTCTGATTGATGAGGCAGCCTTGGTAAATGCGTTGGCATCGGGTCATGTGGCTGGGGCAGCTTTGGATGTGTTTGAGGTGGAACCGCTGCCGAGTCAGAGTCGGTTACGGGAGTTTGAGCAGTGCATTTTTGGGGCACATAATGGGTCTCATACTCGGGATGCGGTGTTGCGGGTGAACCAGATTGCCATTAATAATTTGCTGGTTGGACTGGGGGTTGAGACTGTATGAGTCAGCCGGTGGTGTTGGTTACGGGGGTCGGTGGCGGCATTGGTTCCGCTACGGCGCGACGGTTTCAGGCCCAAGGGTGGTCGGTGCTGGGGGTAGATTTAACGCCTCCGAAGACGGATTTGGGGATGGATGGGTTTTTCCAGGGAGATGTGGCCCAGGCGGATTTCTGGGAGGATGTGGCTGGAACGTTGACGGCTCAAATGACGGTGATTCATGGTCTTGTCAACAATGCGGCGACCCAGGTGTGTAAGCCGTTGTTGGAAACAACCGTGGATGAGTGGGACCGGGTGATGGCGGTGAATTTACGGTCGGTGTATCTTGCGGTGCGTCATCTTTTCCCGTTGATGCGAGGTGTGCCGGGGGCAATTGTGAATGTGAGTTCGGTTCATGCGTTGGCAACGTCTTCTGGGATTGCGGCCTATGCTGCGAGTAAGGGGGGACTGTTGGCTTTAACTCGCGCTCTGGCGCTGGAACTGGCGGATGAGGGGATTCGGGTTAATGTGGTTTTACCGGGTGCGGTTGAGACACCTATGTTGAGGGCCGGTTTGAGTCGGGGTCATCTTCTCGGGAGTCGGGTTGAGGAGCAAATGACCACTTTGGGGAACCAGCATCCGATGAAACGGGTGGGTCAGCCGGAGGAGATTGCCCAGGCTATCTATTTTTTGGCTGAGGGAACTCAGTCTAGTTTTATCACGGGTCAGTCCCTGGTGGTGGATGGTGGGGCGATCGCTCATCTGAGTACGGAGTGATCGATATTTTTTGTACTCACATCTCTACAGACAGTGTTTGTCAGCTATTAAGTTATTAAATCAGGGTGTTCTCAATAAGCTGTGGTAAATCGGTGTCTTGATAAAAATATGAAATGTTCCGGATTTGGATATGTTTACCCTGAAACTTGTTACAGAAATTAAGGAGAAAACCGAAAAATGATTAATAATGTAATTCAGTTAATGAATATAGACATTTTTAAGATACTAGACCTGAGACACAAAACTTTTGGAGACTTGAATTTGTGTGTTGATGCAGGTGCTGCATCCGGGACATATTCAAAGAAGATTTTGAAAATCAACCCTGCATGTGACGTATATGCTTACGAACCTTTTCCCGGGAACTGGATTTATTTAGACAATACTCTAAAAAAACATAAAACTGCAAAAGTAATCAAGAAAGCTTTGTCTGATGAAAGCAAAACACGAAAGCTTTATGTTTCTTCAGTTGTAGATGAAGGGAATCAATCCTTTGCTAAAAATATGGTGGGTTACTCATCAGTGGGAACTTTTTACGGCAACCCTGATAGGGCCAGAAAAGAAATAGATGTGGAGTGTACCACTCTTGATGAAGAAATTGTTGACAGAAAAATAAACTTTCTCAAGATGGATGTTCAAGGTGCCGAACCTTTAGTGCTAAATGGTGCTAAACAAGCTCTTGAACGAGGTATAGAAATGATGTTTATTGAATTTTCATTTCAACCCAACCTACTAAAAATATTGCAAAACAATCAATATGTTTGTTTTGACACTGGATATACTTTTACTTCTGGAGCAACAACCACCGAACTTCTCGACGTGGGGTTTAAAAATATAAGACCTGTTACTCTGTCTACTGGATCAACTGCATTTAAGGCAATATTTCAGGGTGATTATGCCCAATTACAAGCCCCTGAATTCAAAAAAGAATTAAAAATACGCTTTCTTCAAACAGATTTAATCTGTGTAAGTCTTGATTATCTCAATAAATTTTTTTATATTATAGCAACAGAACTTGGCTCAAAAATTTAAGATGGATAGACCAGTTATTGTCATGATAGTAAATTTAGACGGGCTAGTCTCTGGTGCTAGATTTCCAGGCAATTGCTTACACAAGCATAAAGCAAATTCTTTATTGAGTCAATCAAGTTTGTTGTTTTTTTTAGGATAGGTCAATGGAAAAATCAGTTCTTACCAAAACCAAAAATGACTGGACTATCGTTGGATTTCCTAAGTGTGGCACATCTGCATTAACGCGTTACTTGGCTGATTTGCCGAGAATTAATGCAGCCTCACACCTGGAGAATCTTCGGGGTCTTGAATTGCACTACTATGATGATGACAGTAAACCAGTTGACTATCTTGCAGAGCGTTACCAAGAGGGCTGTTATAATGGCCACAAGACCGTCAACTACATTTATAGCAAAAAAGCTCTAAGTAAAATCTATCAAGATAATCCTGATGTCAAAATTATTATCGCGATTCGAGAATTAAATCAAGTTCTTGTTTCCTGGTGGACAATGCACAAAAATATTGCCAAGTCCGCTAAAATTGGCAGTCATTTTGCATGTCAAGATGAAGTCACCCGTGATAAATTTTTACACATGAGTTTAGACGAATACTTCGAGCGCATGAAAGATAAGCTAGATCATGATAGATATCTGAAAGAAATACTGGGAATTTTTGGGCATCAACAAATCTTCATCATTAGAATGGAGTCTCTAGCCTTTAGGCCTTACGAAGCTTTACTTCACCTTTACAAATTTATCACTTTACAAGAATTGCAAGGATATGACGCCAATTCTTTCTCCACTAAAAGCATCAAAAAATATGATGATATTTTGGAGTTTAGCCTATCATCGAAATTTTCAGTTGAGCTTAAACAAATGCAGGAAAATGTAAATGAAACCCTCGAGAAATTTCGGGGTATATTGTTTTGATAGCAAGAATAACTTGCAAGAAAAAGTTCAGAAACATTTGATCTAAAAATAGTGTCATTGTGAATTCCCAATCAAATCTTTAGACGAGACCTTGGCTGGGAGTCATAAATAGAATTTAAAATTTCCAGGATAAAATCCCTTCAGGGCTTAATCCTGGTTTTTTTTACAATTCCTAATAATATCTAAGTCATACCATTTTTCTATAAGCCCATCAAAGACAGTGACATCAAAATCTGATTCAATCTAGCTAAAGATGCAATAACATTTTGATTAAGTTTTTCGCCTAATACCATTTCTCGAAAATCGTACCATAGGTGGCTGTAGGGGCGAACGGCTGTTCGCCCTTCTCCAGTGTAGAATGTGTAGCAAGCTTGTCGAAAAATGGTGTTAGTTGGTGAGGAGATAGTTGACCCTTTGAGACGCCGAGTTTATTAAAGTGTCTGGTAGTTTATAAAAAAAACAGTGTCTGGTATTCGACTAGAGCCGTCAAATTTCCTAACATCTGGAGAAGATTCGTTGCTGGATGGAGGTCAGACACCCGGTTTCTTTGGAGAAACCGGGTGTCTGATACTATTTCTTGAAAAGCTTGAAAGTGTTGTGAGCCAAAAATCCTCACGATACAAAGTTGCTGACCGCTCATGTACAGCACACTTTTTTAAAAATCGTGTAACCTTGAATTGAAAAGACCTATGTGTGAGATTTTCAATAGATAACCCCTCGCTCTTTTGAGCGAGGGGAATAAGTGTTTTTCATGCAGGGTTAGTTTAACTCACTTTTGTCATGTTTGTTTGCGATACACTCCTCTAGTCCTTTTTGTGTTGCTGGGGAATCTGGCTTGATTTCAAGGGCTTTTTGGTAGTAGGAGATTGCAGATTCAAATTCCTCCTTCATTTGTAAGACTCGAGCTGCTCTATCATAGCCGTAAAAATAATCTGGATTCATGGAAACCACTTTCTCGTAAGCATTTAAGGCTAATTCTAGTTCACCCAATCCTCGATAGGCATCCCCCAATCCACGAAATGCCCAAAAGTAGTCAGGCTTAATTTCGATGGCTTTTTGATAGTGGGTAACAGCTTCATTAAATTGCTTGAGATTTAGAAAGATTTCCCCTGCTTTATAGTGAAGTTCTAGCTTCTCAGGATAGACCTCTATTCCTTCCAGAATTTCTTGAATGGCAGCTTCAGGTTGCCCCTCTTTTTCCAAAATTTCTGCGGTTTCCATATATGCCCTAGAGTTTTTAGCATCTAAGGTATAAAAATCTAAGACATTTTTGGCTGCATTGATCACATCATCCCACTTAAGTTCATACTTAACGGCAAGTAAATATCCCCAAGCATTATCATGGCCAAGCTGACCAGGATATTTCCATAAGCGATACCAGTTTGATTGACGCTTATACTGACGACGTGGATGCCACTCGCTCACAACCACTATATATCCTTGTGCGGTTAAATATTCACTCAACTCATGAAAGTCACCTTTGAAATCGGGGTCTGCTTCGTTCTCAAACTTACATTCAATTAAATTGATAAGAGAAGCTGTTTGTATAATTTCTTGCAAGAGACTAACATTTAAATTCTCAGCACCAGAAATACGCAAGAAATCTATCTGCTGATATCCCTCGAACTCCAGGGTATTTTTTAAGTCATGAACCTCCGAGATCTTTGTGATGTTTTGGTCGTAATTCATGACCTTAAAGCCTTTATTGGCTAAAGTTTTGAAGGCTTCTGGATAATCTTCCCCAAGATTAACTGCGGTAGAGCCATCATCCTTAAGTAACTCAATCGCCAACTGGGTTGCATCAAGCAAAGCATGATGGTCGGGAGAAAATCCAGATTCCAACTCAAATCCTAACAAGGAGGAAACCAAATTTTGGGGAGATCTAGAAGATTGAGATGCTTTACGAAGAAGGCTCTGAAACTTGCTGCGGATTTTACCATGTCCATGATGGTCAAAAACATATTTTCTTGCTTTCTTCGCTATATCTTGATAAGACTCCGCATTGGTCACTAAGCTAGAAATCTTGTCAGACAAAAGTTCTAGGTTCCGTTCACTAACAACATTGACGACTTCTGTCTCAGCGGCATAGCTTATGGTTGCAACCTCCAGAGGACCATAGGCTAAGACTGGAGTCCCCGATGCCAAGCATTCCGGTAGCTTGTTTGCCATGGAGTATTTAACATAGCGAATACTCTCAGCATCAAAGTTATAGGCAATAATTAAGGCATCCGCTGTGGCTAGTAGCTGTCGATATTCTTGTTGAGAAAATTTAGACTCATGGATGTGAACATTGTCAAGGGAGGAGAAGGCTTTAACGGCCTTGTTTTGCCAGAATCGAGCGGTATAAATTTCGAGTTGAATCGGAAGCTGTTGACTTAGCTGACTGACTGAGTTAGTGATATCAACAATACTTTGGAAATTCATGTCATCGGCTAGACTGCCAATATAACGAATGGTAAAGGGTGAAGTTTCAGTGTCCGATGGGGATGGGACTTGAGATTGAGGTAAGTCCGTCCAGTCGTTTGGATCAACACAGTTGGCGATCGCCACGAAGTCCACACCGTAGCGTTCTTCAAAGGCCACGGACATTTGGTCACAAATACTCAGGCGCGCCGCTGACTGTTCTAATAATAAACGAGTGGTGGTGTCAAACTTCGAGAACAAGCTTGAATTCTGATGGTGCAGTCGATCCAACCAATCATCCATAATATGGGTAACCACTGGACAGCCAATTTTTTCGATTAGCTTACAAGCAATGGTATGTAAAAAAGGCTTATCGGCAACGGGACGATAATAAATCACTTTGGGATTAAAGCGAGTGCATTCTGTCAATACCTCTGCTTCGCTGACGACGCGATCGCCACCAGGAATTAAATCCGCCTCAGAAAAGAGCCGTAAATCATTTCCTTGAGCATAAAGTTGCAACCAATTTCCTGGAGACCAACCCTC
>CAZXWM010000021.1:0-6737 GCA_964644215.1 uncultured Phormidium sp. | reverse complement strand
GGATCATGCCAACGATAGCCTTTCCCAAAGTAGTCTGGATGGAAGTGATTGACATCATCACTTTCCATGTCTAAGGTATCGGTTTTATATTCTTGATCCACTTTTACATCTTCTGGGATTGAATACGAAGCGTCAACGCCAATTAGATAAATGTCTTTGAATCCTAAGAAGTAAGCAAGCTGCATACAGGTATAGGTGACTGTGCAGCCAGTGTAGGTACAAACCGAGGCATCGGTTGAGAAGTCATAGCCATCTGGATAGCTTACTCTCGGTCGATGGTCAAAAAATATAGTATCAGAGTCTTCATTTAAACAATAGGCAAGATTGATTGGGAATAACTTAATTGGGCCTTTGTATTTATTTATCGACTCCTGACGGTCTTCTGCAACTAGATGATCCTCAACAACATAAAATGTTGGCTTCCAACCTGTATCCTGACTTTTCAAGAAAATACCGTTAACACCAAAAGTAACTTCATTGTTCAAGAGTTCCAGATCTGTTTCATTCAAGCTGGGACCATTACCAATAATAAAAGCTCGATCATGGTGCTTAAACTTTTCCCTCAGATCTAATAATTTTTGTTTGTAAACTGCTTCGTAAGTTTTATTATAGATTTTCAAAACTCGTTGAAGACCGTGTACTCGATCTCGAACCGGAATCTTTTGAGTTGGCAATGATATTTTGTTGGGAATTGGATGCTCTTTAATTAAGTCTTGTTCAAGCTTTTCAAGTTCACTCTGTTCCTGGGGGAAAATCTCAATATTTTTCTCGAGAATAGATTTAATAGGAGTTGAATAAGAAGTGGGAGATACTTTTTTCGCTACGAGTGATTGAGCAGTGTCAAGATACCCTTGCGCCTCAGGATGAGTTGGATCTAACTGTACTGCTGCCTCTAAAGCACCTAACGCCTCTTGATACTGCTCAACTTTTAAATAGGCTTGACCCAAATAATAATGAGACCAAAAATAGTCAGGATGCAACTGAATTGCTTGTTGGTAGACTGAAATTGCGGCTGCGTAGTCTTCTTGCGCGATTAGCTTGGTAGCTTTGTAATATAGACTAATGAAATCTTCATTTGGGGTTACGAAAGCATCTTGAGACGAGTTCATAGATAACATCTTAATTGTGGAGAACGACTGAGGGGCAGTGATGGGTGAAAAATAGGTGTTAAAAACGTGACGATAGTCTTGTTTTTCAAAGACTGGACAATGTCCGTCTAGGGTGGCATCAATGATTCGTCGATTATCAGCCTCAAAAACCTCTTTTGCCAATTTATAATAACTTTCAGAAGTCTCTAAATCAGGAAGATTCCACTTAGTATTTCTCCCAAAATAATCAACATGAAAGTGATTGGAGTCTTCCTCATTTGAGACATACTCCTGATGAGCTTGTCCCTGAGTAACAAAATGGTGATCAACTCCAATCAAGACAACCTCTTTGAATCCCATATAATAGGCAAGCTGAAGGGCTGCATAAGTCACCGTAGAACCTTCCGTCAACCCATGATTTAGGTGTAAGCTAAATTTGTCTTTGGGAGAAGGATGAGTTTTCAAGAAAATAATATCAGAACTGTGATTAAAATAGGCCAGCCCTCGGTTACTCAAAAACTTTGGACAAGGAATATTCGTGATTTCTAGATAATTTTGCTGTAAAACTAAGTGATTAACAGCAACATAATAATTAGGACAAAATCCCCAAGCCTCAAATCCCAAAAAAATTTTATTGGTTCCAAAACAAATCTCATATCTCAAAAATGATAAATCCATTTTATTGAGACTAGGTCCATTGCCAATAATAACACAACGCTCTCCGTTATGCCGATTTTTAAACGATTGAATTTTACTTTGAGATTGAACTAACCATTGATGATAGTTGTCAATATCCGAAGCAGATTGTATAAATTTTGAATCATGTTCAAGTAATTTCTCCTTGACGGCGATCGCCTCCTTAACCCGTCCTAACTGCATCAATACCCGTCCTAAACTTAGCCGAGACCAAACATCATGAGGTTTCAGTTGAACAGCTTGCTCATAAGCGTTTACAGCTTCCCGTAAGCGTCCGAGCCTTTCTAATGCTTCCCCCAAGTTATAATAAGCTAAATAAAAATCGGAATTTAACTCAATCGTAGCTTGATAAGCTTGAACAGCTGGGCTCAGGTCATTTTTATCTAAATAATAGTTTCCTTGACAGAAGTGCTCGCTTGGCATTTTAGTTCAATCTAAACCTATCCATGAGTTGACTGAGGTTGCCCCTGTGATACCTGACCTCCTATTTACTGAGATCAGAACTTGGGTCAAAATTCCGGAAAGTCTTAACCCTGCCGGTTAGGGAACACATTTTTTTAGTAAAATCCGTAAAAACACGCAAATCTTATCTTGTTCTCCGCTTTGATCCATTTCCCCCTGTCCATCATTCAGATGAAATGGCTTATCCTCCGGATTAAAAGATAGGGGATCTGCATCAAGTGCTGGGGTCGTGATCCCCAGTCAGAAGAATTGCTTTAAGGTTGAACCCACTATGACTCTTAGACGGACCGCAGTTTTCCTGCTTACAGTCTGTTGTAGTGCTTGGATACTGCATCCAAGTTCCAAATGGGCGACCTTTGAGAATGCCCAAACCCCTTCCTCAGTCGAAGTTTTCATTTCCTCGGAACAGTTACAACAAGCCCAACAGCGACTCCAACAGTCCCCAGACGACTATCCCCTCACCCATGCCGCCTATGACGACATTCGCGACAAAGCCGATCGCTTCCAACAGCGAGTCCAAACCTCCCCCCCACCCGTCTACACCGGCACTCGACGAGACGACTACCGGCCCGCCATCTTCAACGGACTCACCCCAACCCTTTACACCGCCCTCGTTTGCGTCATCGAAGACATTCCCGACTATTGCCAAACCACCATTGACACCCTACTGGCCTGGGCCGAAGTCCAGGGAGGAAGCCAAGTCGGACAAGGCAACCGAGAGGATCTCATCGGGGCTGGACTCGATATCGGCCGCCTCTTGCATTACTACGCCCAAGCCTTTCAACTCGTTGCCCCCCAGATGTCCCCAGCCGAACAGCAACAGGTTCGAGATTGGTTTCTGGCCCTGGGACAACAAATCCAAACCAGTCACCAATACTGGATTCATCACCTCTCCCGCGAGGGGGCCAACAATCATCTCTCTCGCCATCTCTATGGCATGATGATGACCGCCCTGATTAACCAAAATGAAGACCGATTGGACTATACCCTCAACGAGAGTCCCTGGAACTACGCCAACTTAGTGCGGGATGCCATTTATGAAGAAGATAACCCCGATAATCTCTTTCGCCAAAACCGGGACTTCTCCCATCTTCCCATCCAGGCCCAAACCGGGGAAATCTACGATCGCCACCGCAGCCTCCCCCATCCCCCCGCCCAAAACGACATCTACAACCGCCATCGCTGGTGGGATGAAGATGTTACCCAGGGCGTGGGATTTGCCTATAGCGTCTTCCACCTCGAAGGCCTCATCCTCACGGCCCATCTGGCAGAACTCAACGGCTTGCAATACCTAGAACAGCGGCTAATGGATGTCGAAAATCAATCGATTCGCAATGCCTTGCGCTTCTACGGCCAGTATTACCTAGACTATCCCTGGGGACGAGACGACTGCCGAGATATCGAAGACCTCGAACCCTCCCCAGACCCCTATGACGGCGATTGTCCCATTGCCTATGAACCCTATTTCGGGGAAAATCCCAAATATCACACCCTCTATCTGTTTCTCCTGGCCAAACACTACTACCCCGAGGATGCCGCCTTTTATGAGCAAATTATCGCCGCCAACGAAGCCATGTTAATCCCCCAAGCGACGGCCCATCCCCTCCATAGTCCCGCTAGTGTCTTTACCTTTATCTATGGCGAATCCTCTCAATCGCCGGAAAAACGACGATAGACGGTGGCCAAGCCTCGCTCATCGCCTACATTGCCGGGAAAGAGGACGACGGGTAAATTGGGAAACTGAGGATGCGTCTCGGGAGTGCGCACGACGGAACAGCCGGCTAGGATTTGTCCCAAGAGTTTAGCGGTGCGTAAGGCTAATCCTTGACTGAGGACATCGTTGGAAGTGATGCCCCCTTTACTAATCAGGAAGCCCAATTCCGGCGGTAATCCTCGCACCACATCCATGAGGAGTTGGGAGACGGCCACGCCAAATTTGAGGCGGGTGTCGCGGTCGGGAAATTGTAGTTCTTCACGACTGGTATAGATGACGGGGGTTTTGCCATTAGTCCAGATGTCGTGAACCTTCTCTAATACTCCCGTTAACAACGACTCTCGCTGTTGGGGAGAATCCTCAACCAGGTGGCGAACATCCACTTCAACCCCAGCCACTCCGGTTTCTTGCAACAGATGTTGCAGTTGTTGGGTGGTTTTCTGGACATGAGATCCCACTAAAACGGCCCCCGGTTTACCGCCGCGCACATATTGGGCCATGTCCTCGGCGGCGATGGGTTGCGGGCCGAGATTGGCGAGGGAGGTGAGGAGGCTGGCGGCACTTCGGAAGAGAAAGCGTTTTCCTTGACTGGCGGCTTTGAGGATGTCGGCGGCGAATTGGTCTAAATCGGCTTGAGTTTCGGCATCGACAACGCCACAGGTGTTATTCTCTAGGGCCATGAGTCTGTCAAAACAGCCCGATCGCACGTCATCGAGGGTAAACCGTTCGACGGCTTCAGCAGAAATCGTCCCCTGGGTTTTCTCAGCGACATAGTCGGGGAGATAGCTGTGGTGATAGCCAAAGACGGAATCTTGGGCAAATTCGGTTTCATGGACGGGAACGGGTTGGCCGTCGATATGGAGATAATGGACGCTATCTCGGGTGACACGTCCTCCTTCAAAGAAGGCGGGGGTGAGGAAATGCGCGTCAAAGGAACCGAGTTCTTGGGCGATCGCATCGGTTTCGATGGGATAATGACCTCGTAGGGTGGAGTCAGAGCGACTCACTACTAGGAAGTCATCGAGTCCTACTTGGGCGATCGCTGTTTTCAAGTTCTGACAAACCTCACGGGTGACTTGACTGGCCGCATCGGGGGCTAAGGCGCGAGTATTGGTGAGGACGAAGAAAATCGGCGCCTCATCAACGAGTCCCAGTTTTAAGGTCTCGACATCCCATTGGGTTAGCAAGAGACAACTGTGAACGGTCTGGGAACCGGTAGGATCGTCGTCGAGAACAATGATTTTGGGGCTACTCATAGGAATAATGGTATTGAGCGGTTGGCATCAATCCCATTATTCCAGACGGCGACCACAAGAGGGCGACCACCACAAGGGTGCGCCCCGACGGTTTTTCCTAACAATCTGGAGGGGCCTGATGATGTTGGAAACTCACGGGACGGTTGGTGCGCTCAATACGAATGATTTGATAGGGTTGGGTGATGGCCATGGTGGCCATGCCACAGCTACGAGTTTCGAGATAGTGAACGACGAGTTCTTCCCCTTGTTGTCGCACGCGGTCAATTTCCAGGCCATAGGACCCATCGGGGCGATCGCCCAATCCCACGGCAATCAGACTATACTGCTCAAAGTCAACCTCGGGAACGTCAGCCGCTGGGGAGGTGTTCCCCTGGAGTTGTTGCCAAAAATGCTGCCAGTCCGACTCATCTGTAATCTGCCTCTCAAAAGACTCATTCACGCCACTGTAGTTGCCTCGGACTTCGGTTTCAAAGGGAATCATCACGAAATCTGTATCTGTTGCCGGTTGAGACGATTGGCCCAAAACTCCCATACGATACAGTGAGGCGGCTGAGTTGGCGAGTCTTTGCCGTAAATCCTGATAGCAGTAGCCCCAGGGGGTTTCGCGGGCGGCGGCCGGGGGACAGGGGATGCCGTCGGCTTGGGCGGGAACTGTCATCATAACGGTGGCTAGGGGAAGATTCAGGGGTAGGGTGAGGGCGATCGCCAAGATACGCATCATAGATGTTGCAGCAATTCATAATTAACCATCAACACTTAACACTTAATACGGTCGGTTGCGAGCGTTGCCGTCCGGGGTATAAGGTTTAAGCTGCATATCGATTTTGCGGATATGGTTAATAAACCAATCCAGAAGGTTTTTATTGACTTTTAAAACCAACGATAGACTTGCACCTTCTTGACGAAACTGGGTTTTAATTTCTTCAAAGGTTTGCCGAAAATAGGCATGAGCCTCTTTGTTCTTACAGGCAATTGGGCATTGATAGACATTCATGCAGTTTTCTTCAAAGCCAAAATGGAGCGTGATGTACCGATCCAAAAACTTGATTATTTTTTCAATCTCTGACTTGCCTTTATTTTCCTGTAAGGCGATCATCAACAGATTTAGATGTTCAATCAATTGTTGATGTTGCTTGTCAATCGTATCAATTCCAACTCGTAAAGACTCATCCCAAGGAATCGTTCGCATCGCTCTAAGTCCCATTTAACAGTCAACGTTTCGGGTCACTCCCTGAACTCGGCCGCCCAAAAGAGTTTGGGTCTTCAGGGTTCAGGGTTATAAGAAAAAATTATAGCAGATTATGTCCCTTGCCGTAGGGGCGAACGGCCGTTCGCCCCTACAATTTTGTATATTTTGCAACAAATTCCACCGGATTTCCTGAGGACCCAAAAATTTGGAGTATCCTCGTTCATTTGAGTTTTTTTTCTAGGGTTTGATGAGGGATGCCGATTTCGAGCAACGATGAAACCAGCGGTTTAAGCCTTTCCCATGGGAGCTATCTGTGAACATACTCCCTTATT
>CAZXWM010000020.1:2720-22093 GCA_964644215.1 uncultured Phormidium sp. | reverse complement strand
TAGGGGCAATCCCTTGTGGTTGCCCTCTTCTCTTGTGGGGGCAAGTTGCCCCCAGTTTGTTTGTGGAATTAGCGCGTCATGTGTTCAGCTAACATGGCTTGGGCGCGGGGTTTGTAGATGAGGTAAAACAGGGATTCGAGATAGCGCAACATATCTTCTCGGTTTTCCTGAGATGAGTAGTTCCAGAAACCGTAAGTTTTCGCCATTGACAATAGGCGCGATGTGTGAATGTTCCAAGTGTAGGTGCTATAGACACGCTCCATTCCTTGATTGGAAATCTTCAACCAATAGTCAGGATTTTGCTCGCACTTCGTCGCGAAATCGACTAATTTTTGTGCCATTTCCTCCAAATTTGTGGGGTTAATATAAAACCCGTTAATCTTGTCTTGGATAATTTCCAGGGGACCACCAAACTGAGTGCCAAAGGTGGGTAATCCAGAAATCATGGCTTCGAGGATGGTTAAGCCAAAGGCTTCAAATAGAGCGGGTTGCACGAAAACGCCACGGCGATCGGCAATGACGCGGTAAACTTCTCCTGAATCGACTTTGGGCAAACGAACCCCTAGCCAACGGAATTTACCCTGAAGATTATGCCGTTCAATCAATTCATAGAGTTTGCGCATTTCGGCAATCTCTTCGGCATCATCTGACTCATCTTCTCGGAGTTTTCCGGCAATGAAAATCAAGTTGTAATGCTCTTGCAACTCTGGGCTTTGTCCAAAACATTCTACTAATCCCGAGAGATTTTTGATGCGATCGAGGCGAGCCATCGAAAACAACGGTCGCTTGTTGGGGTCATCGAGTTTACCAAATACTTGTGTTGGATCATCATCGGTAAAGAGCAATTTATCCAAGCGCTCAACATCGCTGGGAACCCGATCTTCTTGGCGTAGATAGGGGAAAAAGACCATTTCATTAACCCCAGGTGCCACCACATTAAACTTGGGACTAAACAAGTTAATCCCGGAGACGACATGGTAGAGATCCGGCATCGAGAAACAATGATAGGACTCATATTGTCCCACACTATCCGGCTTGCCCACAATTTCCTGATAGGTGCTGCTAATAATACAATTGGCAGCATTCATGGCAATCAAATCTGCCGTAAACTGAATCGAAAAGTGATATTGCTGCTCCAAATCTTGCCAGTAGAGGTTACTAAACAGATATTTAGACTTCTCTAGGGCGTGAGCCACATTGAACTGAGTCACCTTGAGACGACGGGAGAGAAGAAACGCGACGATATTGCCGTCAGAGTAGTTGCCGACAATCAAATCTGGGCTACCTTTAAATTCTGCCAGAATTTCTTTCTCAGCATCGAGAGTAAAGGTTTCCAAATAGGGCCAAATTTCAAAACGAGAAATCCAGTTCTGGGTCATTTTAGGATTAAACTCCCGGAAGGGAACCCGGAGAATCCAAGCATCATCCGTTCCCCAGATTTTTTCTAGGCGTTCATTACAACGAGTGCCCTCGGCGTTGGGAATCAGGCGCGTCAGGACGATGACCTTAGGGTGAACCCCTAACACATCGAGTCCCGCTTCATGGAGTTCGGCTTGCAATTGTTTTTCTAAACTGCGGGCCTGATCGAGAACATAGACCACCTGGCCGCCGGTATCAGGACGACCGAGAACCCCCTCTTGTCCGAACCAGCCATGAACCGACACCAAGACGATGCGGAAAATCATGGGGATGCGGGAGACGAAGGTTTCGAGAACTTGGTCGTTGGGGGAGTCGATGAGTTCGTCGAGGATATTGAGGGTATCGCGGACACGGCCGGCGGTATTCCCCCAGCCTGGCTCAAATCCCAGGTCTTGCAGGTCGAAGCGGAAGCTGTCATAGGGATCGTTCTCAGGACGTTGATTGGTGAACTGAATCGCTTGTTTAACGCGGTCTGAGAGTTGTTGCCAGGTTTGGATACGGGGGTTGATGAGGAGTTTCAAGCCGTTGTAGGAATGGAGGCTGAGAAACTGAAATAGGGTTTCTTGCCATTCTCGGGGGTCTTGGAAGAGTTTGCTGGAGAGATAGCGGTTGAGAAACTCGACTCCTTTACCGATGTTTTTGGGGTCACGGATGCTGGGGGAGTAGTCGTAGAAGGGTTCAAAGTCAATCTCGAAGACATCGCCGTCTTGGGGACGATAATGGCCGACGAAGCGATCGCGGGTATCGAGAAGGTCTTGAACGCTAATAGGGTCGTAGCTGAGGTCTTCGTGAATGCGGAAGGCTTCTTGGTCAGCGATTTTAGGGCGAATAATGGCACAAATGCTTTCGCCATCGACGATGAACTCCTGGGTGTAGTAAATCAGTTGGGCCAGGGGAGAGTGGGTTTTGAACTCTTGAGATTTCTGGTGGTCTTTACAGTAGTCGCTGAAGGCCCGTTCAATGTCGTTACGCAGTAGGTAGCGTTGCTCTTTGAGGCGGAGTTCACCGAGAAACTGACGCAGATCCAGTTTGTTGTTGCTGTTGAGAACCGATTGAATCAGTTGGGACATGATAGGTCTTGCCAGAGTAAGAATTTGAGGAGAGGTGTGAGGTGGTTTGAGATCCCCGCAGTTGGGGGTCTTCAACCTTTCCTGATGGCTATTGCCAAATCCGGTCAATTCGCCGTTGGGCCGTTTCGAGGGCCTCGACGGGATCGCTACCGAGAAGGGTTTGTTCGATCGCCTGACCGAGACTATCGGAGAGACGGGCATAATTGGCAATGATGGGACGAGAATGCGCTCCTGACATTTGCTCAAGGAACACCGTCAGAATTGGGCGATCGCGGATATAGGCTTGATAGGCCGGACTCTCTTGGGCCGTTTCGGTCACAGGGAGATATCCCGTCCCTAAGGCCCAGCGAGTCTGAAAGCGATCGCTCAAAACAAACTCCAGAAATTCTAGCGCTGCCTGTTGCCGTTCGGGGCGAGTTTTCATGACAAATAGATGTTCTCCCCCCAAGACGGTGGCCTGCTGCTGGCCGGCGGGAATCGGCATGGCATCATAGTCGATGTCCAAGGCTTCGAGTTGTCCCAGGGTCCACGGGCCGGTTAACTGCATGGCGACACGACCGGCCAGATAGTCGTTGAGTTCATAGCCTCGTTCGGGTTGCGAGAATTTTACGGACCTGTCGGCCACTAAGTCGGCCCAAAATTCCATGGCGGCGATCGCTTCTGGGGTCACTAAATTGGGAACCCCATCCTCGATTAAGCTTCCCCCCATTCCGTAGAGGAATCCTAGCCAGGTAAAGACCGTCCATTCTCCTTTACCCAACGAGAGTAACAGGCCATGGCGATCGGGCCGGCCATCGCCATCCTTGTCAACGGTGAGGGTTCGGGCCACCTGTCGCAACTCTTGCCAGGTACGGGGTAAGCTGTCGATTCCCGCCGCCTCGAAGAGACTGGGACGATAAAAGAGTCCTAGGTTATTGGTGGCCATGGGAATTGACCAAATCTGGTCTTCGAGGGTCATGGCCTCTAACAAGGCTGGGTTTAACTGACGGGCGTTAATCGAGTCATCAAACCACTCATTGAGGGGATGAATGGCTCCCAACTCCAGCAACTGCCCAGTAATCATGGGGGTAAACCACAACAAATCGGGGGGAACCCCACCCACAACGGCGGTTAAAATTTTTGGCAGTTGTTGATCCGGTTGGCCTACATACAGGGCCTCAATTTGAAACTCGGACTGTTCGGCGTTAAATTCTGCCACCAGTTCATTGAATACATCCCTATTGGGAGGGGGGTTGATTCCATGCCACAAGGTCAGAGTTAGGGGGGTGTCTCCCGGCGATGGCGTCATCTGACAGGCGGTTAGTAGAAGACTACAGGCTAGGGCCAGAATGACCGGCCGCCAAGCTAATATCGATGATTTCATTCTCTCAGACTTCACTCTTAGACTTCAATGCGACCTGCTCCCTATTGTGGGACGGATCGCCAGAGTTTGCTTGCGGGGACGGGCGGAAAAAACCCCCCACTGGGTAGAGTGGGGGGAAAACAACGAAGAGAGAATCGAGAATGGGTTGCGGTTGTCTTAGCTATGACGACGGCGTTTGAGTTGGCTGGCACCGGCGGCGATTAAGCCTAATCCGATAATTGAGGCGGGTTCGGGAACCGGCTGGGAGTCGTCGCCTTCAACGAGTTTGATTTGATAGGCGAGGTTTGAGCGAGTGGGGCGATCGCCTTCCCAGGACAAGACGGAGGTTCCGGTTAGGGTAAACGGACCGGAGAGGTCGGAAATCTGGAGATATTGGGAGGAGTTCCAATAGTCGCAACCACCGTCGCATTGGAAGAAGGAGGTTTCACTAACCGCAACATTGTTGAGGAATAGGTTTTTCACTTCGGCACTGTTGCCCACCTGACGCGCTGTGGTGCGAATCAAGAGGTCTGAGAAATTTCCCTGAGTGACGGTTTTACTGACGGTGACACCGGCAACGTCATAAACCAATTGGCTACCATCAAAACTCAAGGAGAAATCATATTCTTCTCCATTAACCCAACTAAACTCTTCATCGGTGACATCGGTGAAATCCGAATTATGAATGTCAATTTCGTAATCGCCGTATCCTTCGACGCCAATCCGACTCTCGGCGGCCCAGGCTGGGGTGACTCCGAGATCGTCAAAGGCCTGTTCGCCATTGAGATGACCGTTAACGGTAAAGGCTTGGGCTTGAGGTGCGTAACCCGCCAATCCGAGTAATGGAAGTGAGAGACTGAGGGCGAGGATTTGACGATTCATGGGATTTCTCGGTGGATGGGACTCGGGACAACTCTAGTTATGAGTTAAGCCTAGCCAAGTCCATCCCAGCCTGTCATCCCTTTGAGGCAGACTTTACAGAAACTTGTTATTTTTAAGGGATTTGATGGGGAACTTTAAAGCTAAGATGAAGTCCGGGAGTAGTATTTGGGTGTGATTCACAATGAGCCTTGGCCTTCGTAATGGCTTTGTTACCCTTGCCAGTCAGCAAGTTGAGACGTTGGTGCAGTTCTACACGCGCCTACTGGGGCAATCTCCCCACAGTGCTATTCCGGGTACTTATGCCGAGTATCAAGTCCCGGGACTGCGGTTGACTATTTTTCAGCCGGGAACGTCCCAGACATCGGAGTTTGAGACGCTCTCACCGGGGGCGATGAGTCTTTGTTTGGAGGTTGAGGATATTTATGGGGCGATCGCCCATTTAACGGCTCTGGGCTATCCCCCACCGGGGTCTCTGATGACGACTTCCCATGGTCGTGAAATCTATGGTTATGATCCGGATGGCAACCGCTTGATTCTCCACCAGGGATCTACTGGCTGAGTTCCTGGAGGCTTAAGAGCATTAACATGGCGGTCAAGCCCAGAAGGGCGGTGGCTCGACTGAGGCGACGCCGCCGATCGCCGCTCTGGGGGGCCATCCACTCACGAACCCAGAGAGACATTCCTGAACCGAGGACATAACTGGCACTCAGCAACAGGTAGGGCCATTGGTCTTGCCAGAGCCACAACAGCAACATCAACAGGGCTAAACTGAGCATCAGCAGTTCCACAAAGCGGGGGGGGTTAGCCCGGCTGCTGGAGACTAGGGTTTGCCAGAAGGATTCCCAGAGGTGCATAGGACGAATGGTTAACGTGAGGATGGGCGGTGATTGGTTGGAGTCTTCTTTCCAAGATAGCGGGCGATCGCCAGAAATTGGAACCTAACCCAGACCCTTGGCCCCCATCCTTTTGCCATAAAAAATATCAAATTTACTCTTGACAAAATCCATATTAGCTGTTGTAGACCATCAGACCACTTTGCAAAACCTGCTGTAACTCCTGTACCTCATCACCGAGTGCTAGACGTTGCAGATAGCCGGAGGCGATTAGGGGTTGCGATCGCGGATCACTGTCCTCTCCCTTGAGGGCCGCCGCGATCGCATCAGCGGTGCGGCCGCTCCCGTCTAAGACAAAGGTGGTGCGCTGTTCCTCGACACTATAGCCGACATCTTGCCAAGTAATCTCCCCGCCATTGCTGACCAGCGTACAACTCGGGAAGCCAGCCGCGATGACCGTAGCGAGTTTAGCCAGCCAGGGACTTTCGGCCCCCCAGTCGTCTCCTGGAACTAGGACAAAATGACTATGATGAGGTTCAAGTTCAGCGGCGTCTGGGGAGATAGGAGGGGTTCCGTCGGGTAGAATCACTGTCCCGATCGCACAAACTCCAATCAGGGGGAAGGTTGCGCCAATAGTTTGACGGGCCTGACCCATCAGCTGCATCACACCACAATCGGTTCCCCCATCGATGACAACTCCGTTGAGACGTTGCATCAGCGGGGCCAACACTTCTATAAAGACCTGTTGTAACTGGTCTAAGGCCTCGGGGTCCATCTTGCTGGCCCCGCCGACTAAGACCAAAACCGGCTGGCCTGTAGCAATTCCCAGCTGATAGGGAAGTTCTTGCAGATCTGACCATTGATCAATCTGACTTCCGGTGGCGGTGTGTTGATTCTTAAAGCAAAAGTGACTCAGTTTCACGAGTAAAGGGTTGAGGATAAAGGATAACCGCTGAAGATTCCCGGTTAGCCCCAAGAATCGACGCTAATCCAGTGTATCCATTGGATTCATCTTTTGTCTGCCCGGTTGTCTACTCTGTTGTCTACTCAGGATAATTCTCAACCTATCGGCATCTGAGAAGTTTGTTAACATAAATTCATATTTTGAACAGTTATGGCGATCGCCCCGGACTCCTGAGACTCCCATTGGAGAGTTTTATCCCAGCGAGATCCCCAAGGCGATCGCTCCCCTTAGAAATTTTCGTACCATTCCAGAGCAAGGACGGTTGTTTTGCAAGTTTTTCAATCCCTCGATCGCGCCCAAAAACGGAATCTCAGCCTGTTATTTGTCGGAGGTCTCTTTTTCTGGTCTAGCATGGCCTCACTGCTGCCGACTCTGCCGCTTTACGTCCAAGATCTCGGGGGCAGCCAACAGCAAATTGGCTGGGTGATGGGGTCTTTTGCCATTGGTTTACTGCTGTCGCGTCCCACTCTAGGCCGTTGGGCCGACCAGCACAGCCGAGTGTTAGTGTTGCGAGTGGGAACCACCGTGGTGGCGATCGCCCCCCTAGGCTACCTCCTGGCCGACTCCATCCCAGAACTAATGGCCTTGCGGGTCTTTCATGGCATCAGCATTGCCGCCTTCACCACCGCCTACAGTGCCTTAATCGCCGATCTTTCTCCGGCCAATCAACGAGGAGAACTCATCGGCTATATGAGCTTAGTCACGCCGCTGGGATTAGCCATTGGCCCGGCTCTAGGAGGGTTCGTGCAACAGGGACTGGGCTATCTGTACCTATTCGTTATGACCGCTAGTTTAGGACTGGTGAGTCTTCTGTGTTCTGTATTCCTCGACAACGCTCCCGCTCCCAACCGCCAGGAAGCTCAGGCTGGAGCTGCCTCTGCCACTCCCTCCCAGGGATTTTGGACGATGTTAGCCAGCCCCCGCATTCAGGTCCCGGCCATATTGATGCTAATTGTGGGTTTGATTTTCGGGACGATTACCACCTTTGTGCCTCTGTATATCAAAGACACTGGGGTTAACTTTAATCCCGGCTTTTTCTATACCATGACGGCTCTCTCAAGTTTTACCATGCGTTTACTCACGGGACGAGCCTCTGATCGCCTGGGACGGGGGGTGTTTATCAGTGGCGCTTTGATTTGCTATTTTCTGGCAATGGTACTGTTATGGCAAGCCCAGACCCCGGCTATGTTTGCTCTGGCAGGACTGATTGAGGGGATGGCGGCCGGAACCATGCTGCCGACGACGATCGCCCTAATGAGCGATCGCTCTCAAAGCGAAGAACGAGGACGGGTCTTTTCCCTCTGTATCGGTGGGTTTGACTTAGGAATTGCCATCGCTGGCCCGCTTCTAGGAACCTTTGCCGAGTCCCTCGGCTATGCCCAACTCTTTGCTATTGCGGCCATCTTGTCGGCGATCGCCCTGCTATTATTTGTAACCCGCAATAGCAAGGATATCTCCCACTCTCTCCGCTTTGCCCTAGGACGAGAACGAGATATCTATGCCCTAGATCGCGGCATTTGAAAGCCTGAAGCGTCTCAGCCTGCCCGTTCAGGATGGAGAATAGGAGTTGACATTATTTGGAGTGTATGCTAAATACCAGCGCCCGTCAACAAGTCCGCATCCTGATTCTAGGACGGTTTCTTTCGCAAATTGGTACAGGGTTCACCCTCTTCTACGCGCCAATTTTCTTCGTTAACCAGGTGGGAATTTCGGCGACGCTGGTGGGAACCGCTCTTGGTGCAGCCTCAATCACCGGTATTGTGGGGCGAGTTCTCAGTGGTTCTCTGTGCGATTCTCCTAGGTTTGGCCGCAAACGAACTCTGCTGTTATCGGCCGTTTCCTCGGGGTTAGGGTCGTTTATGCTGGCCAATACCCAAGATTTCTCCACCCTGCTGCTAGGCAGTTTACTGAATGGATTGGGGCTAGGTCTATATTGGCCCGCCGCCGAAACCATTGTGGCCGATCTCACCGAACCCGAACAGCGGCGAGAAACCTATGCGATTAACCGTCTCGCTGATAGCCTCGGCTTGGAATTTGGCATTGTGTTGGGGGGCGCTTGGGTCGAATGGACCGAGGACTATCGTCTCTTGTTTATCATTGACGGTATTTCCTATGTGGTCTTTTTCCTACTGCTGGCGATCGCCTTGAGAGAAACCGTCTCCGAGACGCTGCACCGGGATAACCCCATTAAAACCTGGTTGCGGGCGTTGGGCGATCGCACCCTCTTAATCTACGCCGCCGCCAACATCCTCTTTACCACCTACATTTCCCAAAACCACACCGCCCTCCCGGTGTATCTGAGTAACTTTGTTCCGGGAACCGAAGGGGGCGGCTTTCCGGCTAAAATTGTTAGCGGCTTATTTGCCTGGCATATTGCCGTTTCGGTGGTCTTGC
Source organism: uncultured Phormidium sp. (assembly GCA_964644215.1). Classification (GTDB taxonomy): domain Bacteria; phylum Cyanobacteriota; class Cyanobacteriia; order Cyanobacteriales; family Geitlerinemataceae; genus Sodalinema. Next base: position 13,189 of record CAZXWM010000020.1, on the reverse strand, counting down.
AATTGCCCATCGCCCGTGGCTTGAATCGCTTTAATCATGCACAGGCCTTGATGATTTCCGGCGGTATTTGGGCGCTGAGCTTTGTCAGTGTTTGGGTAATTGGCGTGAGCAGCAACCCGCTAATTTGGGCAATTGTCGCTCTGGGGGTAATGGCGATCGCCACCATCTCCTATACACCTTCGGCCTCGGCCTTAGTGGTTGAATTAGCCCCCGAAGAGATGCGCGGGGTGTATCTGTCGATTAACTCTCTGTGTTGGGCTATTGGCTATGCGATCGGGCCACCCCTCGGAGGCGCCGCCCTGGATCGCTCCCAAAACTTCGCCAACAACTTCTGGTTGGTTCTCGCGGCTAGTGTCGGCCTGATGATGCCAATTCTCAAACAGCTTGAACGTCGTCTTAAAGCCCAAACCGTCTCAGAGACTGGCCCCATTCCCGAAGACCGCCACTCCTAATGGAACTCGAAGCCAATCGTACAGTCAAGTACCGCTAGGGAGTGGACAGCCCGGATCGAGATACCGACTATCAGGTTCGAGGCGTGCCGCGTTCCCAGCAACCCGCACGCGGAACCGTCCCTAGCCAGCTTGTCATTCCGAGGAGTAGCCGATTCATCCCGGAATGGCTATCATCCAGCTTGAACCCTTGAGGGAGCATCTACCATGACCAAGCCAATCGCTCAACCGTTTTGAGGTTGGGGGATTTGGGCTTGATGTTGTTTCAGTAATCTTGGTGATGGTTAGCCCAGTAGCGCCCGAAAGTTTCATGACAGATTCCCTTGTGCAATGGTTAGTCGAACAACTGCAAGCCGGTACTCGCGCCAGCCCTAAACATTGTCACGCCGTAGCCGATCGCATTGCCGAGGAAGTGACGCGAACTTGTCAACAAAGTCAACGTATTCAACGCTCAGGTGATGTGCTCGGCTGGGGCTATCATTTAGCACAACATCGCCTGCAACAAGTTCTAAATTATTATCAGCGTGGCTCAGAAGGGGGGCGGTTAGAGTTGCATAGTACCCTCAGCGCCATTGTTTATCGCTATATTACGCCGCCAACGGTACAGTCGAGTTATGGGGCGCGGTTGCAACTGATTGAGGATTTTTTACAGGGGTTTTACGTCGAAACCCTTAACGCCTTGCGTCGCGAAGCGCAACTTCCGCCGACGTACTCGCCGCGATCGCTCCTGGAATTGGCTGAATATCTGGCGTTTACGGAACGCTATGGGAAACGGCGCATTCATCTCAATCGAGGACGTAGTCAGCAGTTAGTGATTTTACGCGCTCAGACCTTTGCACAGCAACAACCCCTAGAATACTCCGTTGACTTACAACAGGCCAGTGAGGGAAAGCCCAATGAGGGGGGGAGTAGTTGGGGGGAAGCGTCGTTAGCTCAGGTTCGCGATCGCATGGTCGATCGCGCCCAAGATCCCACCGATGATCTGTTGCGCAACCGCATTATCGAGGAACTGATTGCTTACCTCGATGAGAACGATCAAAGTGCTTGTGCAGACTACTTTGTCTTGCGCCTACAGGACTTGCCAACCGGGGAGATTGAAGCCATCCTGGGGTTAGACCCCCGCCAGCGAGATTATTTACAACAACGGTTTAAGTACCATCTGATCCGCTTTGCACTGTCCCACCGCTGGGAGTTAGTTCACGAATGGCTCGATGCGGATCTCGATCGCAATCTTGGCATGACAACAGCGGAATGGGAGGCGTTCGTCGAGACGTGTCAATCTGATGAGTTGATGTTACTTGAAGGGAAACGTCGCGGCGATGACGATCACGACTTAGCTCAACAGTTGGGAATCAGTCTCTCGCAACTCCAGCGACGTTGGTTTACGCTCCTCAAGCGGGCCTGGGACTATCGCAATGATTGACATGATTGAAACGCAATGCGTGACAAAAATCTCGGTCAGGGGGGAAAATCGAGTCAAGTCTTCATACAGGCCTCTAAATACAGGCCTCGCAATGAGATCTCGACGCTAGACCTCGCCATCAGGAACCGGACGGACCAACGTCCGGAGAAGGGAAGTCAACGAATGAATAATGATAGGAACCAATGGAGTCAGGAAGAAGAGCGCTTAGCAGAACGCTTTCTCGCCTGGCTTTTACAAGAGGTTATCCAGGAAAACGAACCTGACGCGGGAGCGGGTGTCGAACCCCAGCGCTCCCAATCTAGGTTTCTGGACTTGGACGCGATACCAATAGGAGAGGAATCCACCGTGCAGAACCGTTTTCAGGCGCTTTTGAAGCGTCGCATTCAACAAGAACTTGAACAGAACCTACCTCTGTTCCCCTGGGAAACCACCGAGGTTTTGGAATACGCCAATGATCCTGTTGACGAGGAAGCTGATTCGAGAGTTCCCACGTCCGTTTGGTCACCACAACTCGAACAGCTACGGCTTCCGGTTCCCATCTCGGAAGACACCTTCGCACAACTGTTAGTCCGCTGTCAGCAGTTGCTACGAACCTCGCTACGTCAAGGAGAACGCTTGGTGGCGGCGGTTGAAGGTCTATTTCCCGATCGCAGTGAGGAGTTAAATCTTTGGACGGAGCGTTTATTGGTGTGGTCCACCAGCCGCAGCGGTGAGACGCTGATTGAACCGTCTGAGGGGGAATTTCCGACCAGTTATGAGGGGGCGACTCCCACTCAGCAGATGCTGTTGTCGCTGTTGGCGGCGAAAGAAATTGTCGAATCCTTGTCGTTGAACGTCTCGAGTCGTCAGCCGCGCGATCGCCGTCAATGGCTCACGGCTCAGGGACTGTTGCAACTTGAGGCGCAGTTCCAGACTGACGATGATGCGTCTCAATTGCGAGTCTGTTGTCAACTTCCCGATGGAGGCCGCATTCAGTTACGCGGTGAGGGAGCCATGGCCACCGCACAACGCTCAACTCCTGGTCACATCACCGTTGAATTGACGGATATTCAGGTGAATCACACCTATACCCTCGAAGTTCATCTTGATGCGTCTGGCCAATCTCCCCTTGTCTTTTCCCTTTGTCCAACCCTCTAGTTTTTTGAGCGTTTTGATTCTTGGGCTAGACATATATGCTAGGACAAATAAAGTCTGTGCTTCCTTTGTGTAGCAACAGATTTATGAATTTAGCTTGTCATGATTTAATTGTCAACTTTTGCCCATTGGTGTGGGATATCCTACCGTCTCAGCCAGCCGTTAAAGGTAAAACGGCTGTCCTCGAATTTGTTGGAGGAACAGCGAACTGGCATCACTTCATGTTGACAACGGCTGTTGAAGACAACGAGCCGATTGTTGCGGGGAGTGATGGTTTTGAAGCGGTTGCGATCGCGCAGGCGGCCATCAGTCGCATTCGTCTGATATAACCGCAGTTCTCCCCCGGAAAACTGCGCCGGTTCCTGATGCACATAATAGACATAGGTCAGTTCACGGGTGACGGTTTCTGGACTCCCTGAGTCGTTATGAACCTTGTAATAACAGCCATCGCCATGAACTGTCAGTTGCATCTCGACTTGAGTCACTGGGAAGGGAGAATGCTGAAGGGGAGTCCAAATTTGGGGCAGCACCACGAGCAGTTGATGTTTGAGCCGGTGATAAAACTGGGGAAAATGGGTGGCGTAGAGAATCGATGACTGGCGGTAGTTATCGGCTTTACTGGTGGTGCTGGAGGGGACAAAGTCTTGGCGTTGATTCAAGGCAATTTCAAGCGCCTGACGATTCTCTTCGGGGCTTAAAAAATCGTCGAGACAGACCACTGAATCGAGATCCTGGGAACTTGAGGCGGGGACAGCTTCCTGGGCCATAGTCCCGACTGTGGCGAGGGAGCGGCTCCTGTGGCTGAGGGAGGATAACTCGGGAATGTCCGGGTTCTTCTGAGCTAAGGCTAACAGGTCTAGGGCAATTTTGGCACGTTCGAGGGGTGCGAGACTGTCATCGTTGAGTAAGGCTTCTAGGGTGGTCAGGGATTGTTCGATTAGGGTTTGAAACCGACGGTCGAGATTGAGGGTTGTGGCTGCATCCTGGTTGGGAGAACTCGACGGTGGGTAAGCGGTCATAGGCGGTGCTGGAAACGATCAACAGGGAAACGGAGAAGGCAAAGGCTCTCGGTTTACCCTCTCCCTAATGTAGTTCCTTTTGGTGGCTTGGTTGCGATCGCCAAGCCTCGAAGCCAGTGAAAACCCATCACATCTCAAACCCTGAAATGACCGAGATCTGATACGTCAACCGTGGTGAAATGTTCAAAGACTAGCTGGAGAGGGAGTGGTGTAGATGCACCTGGACGGGGATGAACTGCTTTTAGCAACGAGTGGGAACCCTCTCCCCTTAAGATAAACGGGGCTACGATAAACGGCCTGACGTGATTAACGGCGACGTAGTGTTTTCAGAGCCGCACCAATGCCGACTAAGCCGAGCAAGACCATCGGTTCGGGAACTTCCCGAGATTCGGGAGTTGGTGCGGGGGTGGGTAGGGGAGTTGGCACAACAGTGGGAACCGGTGTCGGTTCTAATACCGGTTCGGGTTCGGGTTCAGAGGCAATAATTTCGTTGGAGGTTTCTCCTCGCAGTTTACTACTGCCTTCACGGTCATCCCCGACACTCATCAGACGTACGCCCAGCAGACTCTCGCTAAAGAGGTCTAAGGAGAGGTCTTGGCTATCATGTTGGAGTAAGAAGGATGTGCCTTGAATGTCATAGTTGGCAATTCCTTGTTGACCAATGTCAAAGCCCATGGTGTATTGGGGCGCATTTCTTCCGCCGCCCTGGAGGAGGTTCCCGCCACCAAAGCCAAAATCAGTTGTCCCCCCGCTATCGATTCTAAAGTCATCGGACCCGATGCTGTAGAAGTTGGCTGCATCAAGGTCGGCAAAGGGGTTGCTGGCGGCGGTGGCACTTAAGCCGCTGAGGAGGGATTCATCGTTAACATTGAGGAATAGCCCTCGTAGGTCAGCCATGTTGACGCTGGTGTCGACTCTGAAGTCAAATTGAATGGCACCGTCGATTTGGGTGAGCCAGTAGTCAACTTTGGTGTCATCCTCTTCGTAGTTATACAGGGAACCGCTCAGGCTGAAGGCGTTAGCGGGAGATGCGGCGATCGCCACCAGTGAGGGAACGAGAAAACTAAGTACTACTGTGAGATATTTATTCATATTTGTCCTAGATTACTTCTACTAACACCACTCCTATCTCTAGGATAATTCAGCGGCAGGAAGACTTGTATAAAAGTTGTGTAAGGTTTAGGGGCTGTGATTATAAAGTTTCTGTAAAGTTGATGGATTGAGGCTTCGGTACTATCGCTGAATCTAGGTCTAAAAGAGTGTTTTATCTAGTTAGTTTAAAGGTGATTGGCGTTCTTTGATGCCTGTTTATTGTTAAATGATGCGTGCAAATACGAGTTTTTAGGGAGTATTCGTGAGCGCCATGGCCAGAGCTATCAGTAAATTTAGCTAATTCGCAAAAGACGGGTCTGTTATGGCACAGTGAGCAGTAGCCCCTAACGGTTGAGACGAATTTGGGGGTGAACCTGTTCCATCGCCTACCCGAGAACTGCTATGTCTGCTTCTAATTCCCCACGTTGGACTTCTCTACCGCTTATGGGGCGATTTTGGGAGTTTTGGCGATCGCTCTCCCCTCCTGTCCCGGAAGACTCGGTGACGTTACGGGTGCTGGTGCAGTTGCTGGTGATTGTGGGGATGGTGGCTACGGATGTGGCGGCGGGAACCCTGATTAGTCTTTGGGCGGTTCCCTTGAGTATTATTGGCGCAAGCTGGAGTTGGTTCCGTCGGCGCGATCGCAATATGGTTCTAAAGTTTGTCTTGGCGATCGCCCTGATTGTCACGTTGGTGGTCTTTCTGAGTAATCTGGTGACGACGCTCAATGATACAAGGGTCATTTTAGCGGAACTGTTGATTCAGGTGCAAGTTCTGCATACCTTCGATTTACCACGACGCAAGGATTTAGGCTATTCCATGGTCATCGCCTTGATTTTGATTGGGGTGGCGGGAACTATTAGCCAAACTATGGCCTTTGCACCGTTTCTGGTGCTGTTTCTGTTGCTGGCGATTCCGACTCTAATTTATGATTATCGCTCTCGTTTGGGGTTGGGCGATCGCCCCTCAGACCGACCTCAAACCTCTGTGATTAGGAGTTTACGCCAGTCGTTTCCCTGGAAAGCCAGCCTCACCCTAGGCCTGTTGGTGTTGAGTTTAGGTTTAGTGCTATTTGCGGCGATTCCTCGGGTTCCGGGATATCAGTTACGCTCGTTCCCGGTCAGTAGTACCATCGATTTTCAGGGAGACTTCGATGGTCGGAATATCGTCAGTCCCAACGCTCAGGGAGATGGAAGTGGCTTGGATGGAGATGGTCCTGGAGGAACTGCTGAAGGTCCCGGAGAGGTGGATGAGACCTTCTATTCTGGGTTTTCTGAGAGTATGAACCAAAATCTGCGGGGGTCGATGACCCCTCAGGTGGTGATGCGGGTGCGATCGCAGGCCCCCGGTTTTTGGCGAGTGATTGCTTTTGATGAGTATACCGGCCAGGGTTGGCGCATCTCCAGAAATGACGATGTACGAGAGATTCGCCGTTCATCCTGGAGTTTTCGCTTTGACTTACCCTTTCTCGGGCCTCGCAGTTACACCCAGGAAGTCATCCAAACCTATAGCATTGTCGCCGATTTTCCAGGCCTGATTCCGGTTCTCGATCAACCTCGCTATCTCTATTTTCCCACCGAGGATGTGGCGATCGGTCCAGAAGGGTCCCTGCGATCGCCAGTTCCCTTATCCGATGGTTTAACCTATAGTGTCGTCTCTCATGTCTCCTTGCGCGATCGCACCCGCCTAGGACAAGCCGACACCACCTATCCGCAAAGCATCTCCGAGGTCTATTTACAAGTTCCCGACGAGATTAACGAGCGATTACGAGACTATAGCCAGTCAGTCTTAGCCAACGCTCCCAACCCTCTCAATAACCCCTATGAGGTGTCCCTGTATCTGGCCCAATACCTCAAACAGAACTACGACATTCCTCAAGATCCCTTTGGCTTAGCCTTTCTCGACGAAGGGGAAGACTTAGCCCTCAACTTCCTCTTCCGCTGCGAAGAGTCTCCCAATCCAGCGGCCTGTACTCCCGGCGGCTATCCCGACCATTTCTCGACAGTGTTAACCCTTCTGTTGCGTTCCCTGGGGATTCCGGCGCGATTAGCCACAGGATTCGGGCCAGGGGACTTTAACCCCTTTACGGGACTGTATGAGGTCAAGAACACCCATGCGTTCGCCTTAACGGAAGTGTATTTCCCCAGTCATGGTTGGTTCGCCTTTGACCCCATCCCTGGCCATGAGGTGATTCCCCCCTCGGTGACTGAGTATGAACCCTTTGGGGTCTTACGACAGTTTTGGGATTGGATTGCGGGTTGGCTTCCCTCTCCGGTGACGGGGTTTATTAACGGCATTTTTGTGATGCTCGGCCGGGCCATTGATTGGTTTTTGCAGCGATTTTCTCAGGGATGGCTGGGGATATTGACGGGTTTGTTGACCCTAGTTCTGTTTAGCTTTGCGGGATGGTTAAGTTGGCAAGGTTGGCGGGAATGGAAACGTCGTCGTTGGCTGTCCAAGTTGGCGGCGATGGAGCGGTTATATCAGCAGATGTTGCAGCGGTTGGCGGCCGATGGCTGTGCGAAACATCCGGCTCAAACCCCGTTGGAGTTTGCTCGTCAGGTGGGCGATCGCTATCCCCCCGAAGTTGATACCATAGTTTCTCGAATTTGTCAAGCCTATGTGGGTTGGCGGTATGGGAAGGAGTCGGTTCCTGTCGAGGAGTTACGCCAGCAATGGCGGACAGTGCAGCGTCAGGACTGGCGGCGTCCGTTGGCGGCGTTGAGAGGACGTTAGGGGAAAGCGGTTTCCCGTTTCCATTAGCCATTGCTGAAGATATCCCGAGTCACCTCCTGACGGGGAGCATCCCGCTGTGGGAGCATTCCCCCAGGGGAGTTTTCGTGAGGGAACACCAGCAACAGCAGACTCGCCGTGAGACAGAAAAAAAACCGTTTTTCACCGCCTTTTTCCCCTCGGCGATTTGACCAATGACAGAGGAATAAGACCAAACTTAAGCCAAAGCCGAGATAGCCATCAAGATAAAGTCCCACTAAGTTAGGAATGAGACATTCTAACATCTCAACTATGGCGGTTTTTGATAGAGTGGTTTGAGGTTTCATGATGTCACCTAATGCCTGGACATTTCTATCAAAAACCAGGCTCAAAATTAGTGTAAATAGCTGTAAAATTGCAATAAATCCAAGGATTATAGCGGTAAATAGAGGGATATAAATTTAAATAAAATTGGCATTTTCGGAAGAAAATGAGGGGGAACCACGTAGGGGCAATCCCTTGTGGTTGCCCTCCCCCCTCCTCGTGACTTGGCTCAGCCAAGTCATGCTCTTGGGGAGGCTCTGCCTCCCGAGTACAAGCGGCAGAGCCGCCAGAGTGCGTGTCACGGCTCCAGCCATGACACGAGGACATCCCTCCCCCCCGAGGGAGAACCCACCCCCAACCCCTCCCAGGAGGGGATTTTTCGCACCTACAACAAGAGAATTGATAGCAAATCAATCCTCATTTTTGCCCAGAACAATCAAGAGACATATTAAACTTAATTAAAGCCAATAAACGCAAATAAAACCAAATAAAATAATCGAATTGCAACATTTTTTAATCAACAGAGCCAATATCCCGAAACCCTTACCAAACAAGACTTGCGGAAATTAAAGCCCAAGCCAAAAGCCGGGGAACTCAAGCCATCTTAGCCAGACTCGTGCTACCTTAAACACAAGAGAATATCCCGGACTCTATGCCCAAGAATCCGTCCCCAAGCCTGTCTCGCGACGAGAAACCGAACCATGCTCAAACCCATCCCCTCCTCATTCCAGGAACACTTCCTACATCACATCAGCGAAACCGTGATGTGGAATAGCCGCAGCGAACCCCAGCAATGGTGTTTTTGGTGGCGTTTCCATCCCCAAAATCGACATCAGACCAACATCCAAGTCGCCAAACAGATTCGCAAGTCCCTCAACGGCGGCTTTCATAGCCGTAATATGTCCGCCACCCTAGCGGCGGTGATAGGCAAAATCCAAGATACCTTAGCCGAGGAGATGACCGCCGATGGCGTGGACTTGCAAGGGTTGAAACGCGAACGTGGGTGGAGTCCCAAAACCCCGGAAGACCGTTATCCTTGGCAGGTCATTTATGACTGGTTATGGACTTGTAAATTTCCCCGTGAGGGCTGGAGTTGGGCCAACCAATTGGCAAGCTGTGGGGTGGAAGAGTTGCAGATGAACCCCCTAAATCCCCAATCTCGAAAACTGGATTTAGGGGACATTCCCAGCCCCGAGGGGAGTCTCAAAGCCGGGGAAACCTATTACTTAACCGCGACGTTACCCGAAAGCGGCTATTTACTCTTGCTCAATCGCAGTCAAGAGACGTCCAAAGACAATCAGATGACCACCATTTGTCTGTCTCCCTCCCAAGCCTTTCAGCCGAACCCCCGCTGTCAGGCCCATCAGCCTCTCCATATCCCCGATGTCAAGGCGTTGGCCTCGTCGTTGCGGTTTACGGAGGTGGGGGAGGAGTATTTTCTGGCGATTCTCACGGAAACTCCCCTGGCGTTGTCTTGGGTTCGTCCCGATGGTGAACCGAGGGATATTGAGGTGGATGAACGACGCTTACAGGAGATTTTTAAGGAACTGGGCAAACAATGGCAAGGGAAGCTATTTTATAAACGCTTTCAGGTGCGGGAGGGGTGAGGGAGAGGCGTTTCCTGGCTGGGCGGGGAAGGCGAGGACGGAGTTGGAGAAATGTTGTGTTGTGTAAGGTTGAGGTAAACGTCAGCAGATGTTTGAGACAAGTTTTGAGCAAATTAAACGGTTGCGTCGCCAGTCAGTGATGGCTTATCGACAGGGTGAGTATGAGCGGGGTATTCACTTCGCTGAACAAGCCTGTCATCTCGGGAAATCTGCTTTTGGGACTAATCATCCCGACTATGCCGCTTTATTAAACAATTTGGCGGCACTGTACCGGGGGATGGGGCGGTTGGGGGAGGCGGAACCCCTTTTCTGCCAAGCGATGGAGATTCGCAAACAGCAGTTGGGAGAGACTCATCCTGACTATGCCACCAGCTTAAACAATTTGGCGTCACTGTACCAGGATATGGGGCGGTTGGGGGAGGCGGAACCCCTTTTCTGCCAAGCGATGGAGATTTGGAAACAGCAGTTGGGAGAGACTCATCCTAACTATGCCGGTAGCTTAAACAATTTGGCGTTACTTTACCAGGATATGTGGCGGTTGGGGGAGGCGGAACCCCTTTTCTGCCAAGCGATGGAGATTTGCAAACAGCAGTTGGGAGAGACTCACCCCAATTATGCCAGTAGCTTAAACAATTTGGCGCTACTTTACCAGGAGATGGGGCGGTTGGTGGAGGCGGAACCCCTTTTGTGCCAAGCGATGGAGATTCGC
>CAZXWM010000020.1:0-2620 GCA_964644215.1 uncultured Phormidium sp. | reverse complement strand
GCAAACAGCAGTTGGGAGAAAATCACCCCGACTATGCCGGTAGCTTAAACAATTTGGCAGCACTGTACCAGAAGATGGGGCGGTTGGTGGAGGCGGAACCCCTTTTGTGCCAAGCGATGGAGATTTGCAAACAGCAGTTGGGAGAGACTCATCCCGACTATGCCCTGGGTTTAAACAATTTGGCGGCACTGTACCAGGCGATGGGGCGGTTGAGGGAGGCGGAACCCCTTTTGTGCCAAGCGATGGAGATTCGCAAACAGCAGTTGGGAGAGACTCATCCCGACTATGCCGATAGCTTAAATGATTTGGCGGAACTGTACCTGGCGATGAATCGCCCCAACGCCGCCTTGGAACTGATGCAGGATGCTATCGCCATTCAAAACCGGCTCATTGGCAAGATATTAGCCATCAGTAGTGACCGACAACGGTTAGCCTATCTGCAACAAACCTATTGGCAATTAGAGCGGTTCTTTTCCCTGGTTCAGCAACATTTCCCCCATGACCTCGCCGCCAAACAAGCCGCCCTGGATGTCCTGTTACGACGCAAGGGCCTGGCCACAGAAGCGGGGATTGTGCTGCGAACCTCCATCCTCTCCCAACGCTACCGTCACCTCGCCCCCCAATATGAAGAGTACCGACAGCTTATCCGTCAACAGGCGTACCTCCGATTTCAGGCGCCGCCTCAGATGAGGGCAGAACTTCCCCAACGCTTGGACGAGTTGCAGCAACAACAGGAGGCGTTAGAACAACGCCTGAGTCGGCAAATCCCAGAAATGAACCTGGAACAGCAATTAGAACAAGCCAATCGCCAAGCCATCGCCGCCAACCTCCCCCCCGGTTCAAGTCTTGTCGAGTTTGTCCAGTTTCGGGGCTGCAATTTCTCAGCCGTGGAGGCGAAGGGGGAAGCCTTCTGGTCATCGCCCCGTTATTTGGCGTTTATCTTACCCGCCGGTCAGCCTGAGGCGGTGGAGATGCTGGATTTGGGGGAGGCGGCGGAGATTGATGAAGCCTGTCGGCAGTTCCGCCGTTGGGCATCTGGGGGCGACTCGACGACTTCGGGCAATAGCCGGGTGGCGGCGTGGGACTTGAAGCCGGAGTCTGAGGATATCCCGGTTGAGCCTTATCCTGATGTGGGCAAACATCTCTATCAACGTCTGATTCAACCCTTAACGGCCTATCTCTCGGCCCAACAGGTTCTCTATCTCTCCCCAGATGGGGAATTGGCGACTCTCCCTTTTGGCCTGCTGTCCCCCGATGGCACTCGGGAGTTGATGGGGGAGTATGAGTTGCGCTATCTGAACGTGGGGCGGGATATTTTGCGCTTGACGGTGGACATTCCCGTTGAGTTGAGCCAGCCGTTGGTGATTGCCAATCCCGATTTTAATTTAGGTCTGAATCTCCCCCAGGCCCATGCGGTTGACTCTCCTAACTCCCCGCAGCGGCGCCAGTTCCGCCTGCGTCTGCCCAAGGAAGTTATTGTGGCCACTCTGGTCACGGTTGGGCTGTTGGGGGTCTTTGGGCTGTTAGTCCTATTTCCTGAATTGGCTGGGGGGCTATTGCTCCTGGGGATTATGCTACTTCCCTTCCTGCTTCCCCGATGGTTGGAGTTGTCCCCGACGACGCCGGTTTCCTCCAGTCCACCTTCCTCCTTAACTCCCCAAAACGGCCTCACCCCTGCCAACGCCTTGGGGGAAAGGGCCAAAATTCCTGTCAATTTGGGGTCTCTACGTCGGGAGTTGCGGACAGAAGGGGGGATGAGGTTCGCCCCTCTTCCGGGAACCCAATTGGAGGGGGAACGGGTGGCCCAATTTTTAGGGGTGGCGGCTTATACGGGCGGCCAAGGGGTCAAGTCTTTGCTCTCTCAATCTCGCTCTCCCCAAGTTCTGCATCTTGCCACTCACGGCTATTTCTTGGAGGTGACGGCCAAGGACTCCTCCTCGGCTGAGATGTTCTCGGAGGTTTCCCAAGAGGACAAATTAGCCCAAGGAGTTGACCCGCTCACTCGCTCGGGTTTAGCTTTGGCGGGGGCGAATACGGCTTTAGTTTCAGGAAAGTTACCCCCCGAGGCGGAGGAAGGCCTACTCACGGCCCAGGTAACTCTGGCTTTAGATTTAACGGGAACGGCGTTGGTGGTGTTGTCGGCTTGTGAGACGGCGTTGGGGGCGAAGTCGATTGGGCAGGGGGTGATTGGTTTACGGCGCTCTTTCATTTTGGCGGGGGCGCAAACTGTGGTGATGAGTTTATGGAACGTCCCGGATGTGCCGACGGCGATTTTGATGGACCGCTTCTACGAAAATTTGTTCCAACGGGGACTCCCCCGCACGAAGGGGTTGGAGGAGGCGCAAGGGTATTTACGAGGGTTACGGGTGGGTCGGATGCGTCACACTTGGTTAACGGAAGCGGTCATCGCTCAGGTGGATGTCACCTCTCATGAGAGCGCCCTGTTCCTCAAGGAGTTATCGGCGAAACCGGATGACTCGATGCCTTTTGCGTCTCCGATGTACTGGGCTGCGTTTGTCTGTATTGGTGATTCTCGACCGATTGGGAATAGGGAATAGGGGGGGAAGGCAAGAGGCAAGAGGCGTAGGGGCGTACCTTTATGGTCGCCCTCTTCTGGCAA
>CAZXWM010000019.1:0-22551 GCA_964644215.1 uncultured Phormidium sp. | reverse complement strand
TTCGGCTGCGTCCGTAACATCAAAAAGCGCAACAACTGCGGCGGTAGCCGGCTGGCCACTTCCCGCGCACTGGCCCCGACTCCTTTCGAGGAACTCATTTTGGTTCCTCCCACCAGGATAAATTCATAAGGAGAATGGAAGGGCGGACGTTTATCAAACACCTTGCGGTAAATGGCGTTCGCCACATCCCGAGAACCGCCTTTTTGCGAGTGATCTTTCCCCGCCAACTCAATCGTCACCCCCAACAGATCCCATTTAGCCACCCATTCGACTTTCCAGGGCAGTTTACCATTGCCATCAAAGGGAGACACCCAACCCGAATGACCACAGCCTTTGACATAGCTCATAGCATCGGGTTTACAGGTGTAAAAGACCTCCTTGCCATTGTAGTCACTGACGACGGTGGTAGCGATTTTGCCGCAGTTCTCACAAATGGGATGGAAGGGATACCAATTCTCGGCCCGTTCGGCGCCACTGACCTGTTTATAGGCTTCGCGAACGAGGTGAGCTTTTTGGAGAAAGGTGTCAATATAGGAGTTTAAGCGGCCTTGGCGGTAGAGATCGCGTAGATAGTAAATCTCTGGGCGCACCCCGAGTTCTTCAAACACCTGAAAAAACTCACCACTGTAGTATTTCGCGTAGTCACTCGCACCCTCAGCGGGGGAGGGGACATTGCACAGCGGCTGTCCGAGATAGTCCCTGAAGCGATCGCCATCGAGATAGGCCGGAATCCCATCAAGGGCATCATAGTCATCAATCCCATAGAGGAACTTGACTGGCTTATTGGCACGCTTCAAGGCCCGATAAATCGTGTCATGGACAATCACGCCTCGCAACGACCCTACATGAACCCGTCCCGAGGGAGTTTTGGAGTCGTTGACGACGCTGTCGCCTTGTGTACTTGCGGCAATTTTATCAGCCCAAAACATAGCCAGAGTTTAATGAAGTGAGTTAACTGAATGCGATCGTGACGGGACGTTGCCCCAGAGTTGCCTAATGCTAGACAGACCCCCATTGTATCACTTTGACCGGAGATTTTCCCAGGGCAACTCAGTTTGAGCCACTGGGTTTCGACTTACTCATCCCATTCCAGGGTCAGAGATGGCATCAACCGCTGTAAATTCTTCAGCGATTTTCCTTGCCAGGGAATCGCTTTCGAGCCACGGACAATCATGGTCACTGTTTTTTTATGGCGAACCTTAATCACGAACTTAGAGAGCATACTAATGCCCGAACTATTGAGGAATTCTAGCTTTTGTAAATCGAGAACCACCGGCGATCGCTCTCGACTGGCTACATCATCAAGCAACTCAGCAATGGGAGCATATTCAGCCATACCACTGAGTCGAAGTGAACCTTCACAGGATACCGTCGTCGTCTCCGGGTCGTAGCAAATACAATAATCGTCAGTCTTAATTTCCATAAGGCGCTGTTAACGTTGACAGAGGAGATTCTCCTTTTACCGAATGAGGCTGCGATCGCATCCTCCACTTCCCCAAACCGAGCCAAGTTGGTCTATTCAAGTTGGCCTATTTTCACTATGCCATGGATAAGCCAGGAATGACCTGACAGGACGACCCTAGGGGTAGCGTTCTCAAGCCGATCGCCTGAGTCGAGCCAGAGTCGTCAACCGAGCGAGGAACAGCCGCTTAAACCGGAAGCTGAACCATGGTTGTCACCGCCACCACTTCAGGATCCTTCTGAACCGTCTCAAACTTCCAGCCTAAGCGGGCCATATAATCACTCATCATCGTCAGATATCCCAAGCGAGAACTGGTACTCATTTCCTCCAAAGCATTTTTCTCCAACTGACGGAGATACATCTCCTCAGGATCGCAAGAAGTCAGTTCCTCAAGATACGTTTGAAACTGAGTAATTTTCTCAGGTTCAACACTATTAGTCGTAAAAAACATCAAATAGTTCGGATGTAGTTGTAGTTGAATGCTAATGGGAAACGCCGAACGTTCATCAGTGAACTTCATGGCATTTTCCAATAGTTCATTAGCCACAAACCCCACAGCACTTTTGATTTCTGCCTGACGGCGCATCGACGCTGGGTTCTCTTCATTGCCCAAAAAGAACGTCGTCAAGTAATCGGCCATAAAATCTGCCGACAGTCCATTATTGCGCCAACGTTGTTTCAGAGGAACCGAACTGGGGGAAAAGCCAATAATTAAAAACTCTGGGCTATTTGGCTCACCCTCACAATAGTCCCCGAAAATTTGCGTCATATCTGCCAAGACTCCCGAAGAAGCTACTTTTGTTTCATTACTAATAAAGTAATATCATCGTAAACCCTTTGTCGCCCAATATGACGGCGTAGGTCTTCAATGGCTGCCCGTCGAATCATCTCAGCGGGTTCACGCAAATAGTGTCTCACAACATCGCAGAGTCGTTCAATCCCATAGAAGCGGCCTTGCTCATCTTCAGCTTCGGTAATCCCGTCGGTATATAACACCACCACGTCTCCGGTACTGAGCTTGAGGAGTTTCTCATCGATAAACTCGCTGATATTGGACTCAAGGCCGATGGGGAAGCCCAAATCGATGGTATCAATCCGCTCAATCTCTCCCGTAGCGCGGACAAGAATCGTTTCTTCATGTTGTCCACTCAGGCGAAGTTCCCCATCGCGGTAGTCCAGCAAGGCTAAGGTGAGGTGGCGATCGGAGTCCATCCGTTGCACATTCCCGTAAATGGTGCGATTGAGGGTATTGAGGAACTTTTTGGGGTCAACCTCATCATTTTCGAGCAACGTCCGCACCGCCGTTTGTACCATCAACATCAGCATCCCACTTTCGAGACCATGGCCGGTGACATCCCCAATACCAATTTTCACGCCGCCATCGTGACAGAGAACATCATAATAGTCGCCGCCGACTTCCGTGGCCGGTTCCATATAGCCAGAAATCTCTAACCCCATCACCGCATCGAGTTCCCGATTTTTGGGCAGTAACATCTGTTGTAGACGACGGGTGATGTCCAATTCGGCCCCGAGGCGGAGGTTTTCCGCTTGCAGGCGATCGTTGAGAAGGGTAATTTCTTGGTTCGCCTGAGCCAGAGCCGTTTCAGCTTCCTTGCGCTCAGAAATATCCCGAAAAATGGCGGTATAGAACGAATGGTCTCCCACACAAACCTTAGTGGCCGTTCCTTCCAAGGGAATCCCGCCTCCAGTGGCCCGCTGGCCCACCAGTTCGGCCCGTCCTTCGAGCAATAATCGAGGTAGGGGGTCTGCCTTTTCAGAACTGGCATCCCAGTCAATCAGGGACATCAGGGATTGTCCGAGAATCTTCTGGCGCGGATAGCCAAAAATCGTCTCCGTACTGGGGTTAGCGTTGGTGATTTTCAGGCCATCGGGGGTAAAAGTCAAAATGGCATCACTAGCGGTGTTGACGATGGCGTTAGTGCGATTAACGGCATCTTCGAGAGCGTCCATCACCTGGTTGTAGCGTTTGGCGATTTGCCCGACTTCGGTGAAGGGTTCAACGGGAACCCGCAAACTCAAATCCTGGTTTTGCGCCTGGGATTCCATCACCTGGAACAAATCATAGATTTCGGTTTTGGCGCGATGTTCCGAGACATTCAACCCCATTTCCTCATCTTCGGGGGAGACGCGCAGGGGAACCCGTGAATGGCAAAAACGCAACAGGGGGTAAGTCATGCCAAACGCCCACAGGCCCGCCACCAGAACCGCCAGCAGTTGCACTAAAAACTGTTGGCCATGGCTGAGTCCAGTTCCTAACAGGTCTAAATCGCCAAAAATGGCCACAGCCAGGGTTCCCCAAATGCCACCACCGAGATGGACTGGAACCGCATCGACGGCATCATCAATGCGAAAACGCTTGAGGAGGGAACTCGTCAGGAGCGTCACCAGACCGCCACCAATGCCGATGAGAACCGCGCCAGAGGTGGTGACGACATCACAGGAGGCGGTAATGGAGACGAGACCCCCGAGGGAGCCGTTGAGGAGGAGTTCAACTTCGGGGACGCGATGGCGGGACCAACTGTAGAGGGTGGCGGTAATCATCCCAGCCACTCCAGCTAGAACCGTATGCACCATAATTGCGGCGACGCGATCATTGAAGGCCAGAGTACTACCGCCATTAAAGCCGAGCCAACCTAGCCACAGCAGCATGGTTCCCAGCACCGATAGGGGCAAATTAGACCCCTGGATTTTTTGCGGGGTTCCGTCGGGGAGGAAGCGCCCCACGCGGGGGCCGATGACCAAGAGAACCGCCAGGGAGATCCAACCGCCGATACTATGGACGACGGTACTCCCGGCGAGGTCGACAAAGCCAAGTTGTCCGAGCCAACCGCCGGCTAATCCAGAGACTTTTAGGTTCCAGGCCCAATGACCAAAAATCGGGTAGATTAGTCCTGAGGTGAGACAGGCCACGGCGAGATAGGTGCCAAACTTAATGCGTTCGGCAACGGCTCCCGAGACGATGGTGGTGGCGGTTCCACAAAACATCGCTTGAAAGAGAAAGAAGGCGGCCAGTTTCGGGTCGTTGTCCACCGCCAAAAAAAAACTGTTTTGCCCGAGCCAGCCGACGATAGAGGAGCCGAACATGAAAGCGTAGCCGAAGGCCCAAAACAGACAGACCGAAATGCCAAAGTCGGCAAAGTTTTTAACGGCAACGTTAATGCTATTTTTTGAGCGCGTTAGTCCTGATTCGAGGCACATGAACCCCGGCTGCATCAGGAAGACTAAACCCGCACAAACTAGAACCCATAGAATATCGAACACTGGGTAACTGCTCCCCTCACTCCCATGTGGTTGTACGATCGAGAACACGAGTGAGAACACGCTCAAGGAAATCACAGTTAGCAAACAGGCAAGGTTCAGTTAAATTCAGGTTAAATTGTGACACACAATCCGCCCCCCGTCACGGTAGGCGCATCGATCGCCTGTCGAGTCTGCCGCCGTTATGTCCGGGACTGGGCAGGGTGTGACGGTTTACCCTTAAGCTTACGTTTTAACACTAATAGCGTGATGTCGTCGTATATTTTGTGACCGTTGATATAATCTTTTAGGTGTTTAATGATCGCGTCTTGGATTCCTTGGGCGTTGCAATGGGCATATTCACGGGCAATGTGACACAGACGCTCAATCCCGTAGAAGTCCCCGTTGGGGGCTTCAGCTTCGGTAATACCGTCGGTGTAGAGGATGAGGGTTTCTCCGGGTTGGAGGTCTCGTTGGATGGGGTGGATGAAGGCGTCGATGTCGTTGTCGAGTCCGATGGGAAATCCTAAGTCTAGGGTATCAATCCGTTCGAGGGAGCCGTCTTGCCGCAGTAGGATGGCTTCTTCGTGTTGTCCGCTTAGTTGCAGTTGTCCTTGATGATAGTCGATGAGACTGAGGGTGAGGTTGCGATCGGAGTTCATCCGTTCGACGTTGTCGTAGATGGTTTGGTTGAGGATGCTGAGGAAGCGAACGGGGTCGGTTTCTTGGGATGTTAGAAGGGTGCGGATGGCGGTTTGCACCATGATGGTGAAGACGCCGCTTTCGAGGCCATGGCCGGTGACGTCACCGATGCCGATGGTGACGCCGTTAGCATGGGGGAGGATGTCGTAGTAGTCTCCGCCAACTTCGGCGGCGGGTTCCATGTAAGCGGCGATGTCGAGGTCTTCGATTTGCGCGAGTTCTTGGTCTGTTGGTAGTAGCATTTGTTGTAATTGGTGCGCGATGTTGACTTCGCTACTCAGACGCAGGTTTTCGGCTTTTAGACGTTCGTTGAGTTCTTGAACTTCGGCATTGGCGCGATCGAGTTCTTCACGGCGTTGTTCTAGGAGTTGACTGGCGATTTCATAGAGTTGGGATTGGGCGATGAGGAGTTTATGAACGTCTAGGAGATGGTGAGAGCCATCTCTGAGAATGACAATGATGGGTTCGTAGAGGTTGGCTGGCGATCGCCGCAGACATTGACGCGCGGCTGTGAAAATGTCGCTGTCACCGGGATAGGATAAATGGTCGTTTTTAACGAAGTCATAGAGGCATTGGATGGGACGGTGGTAGAAGAGCTCAATTCCATAGGGACGACTCATGATTTCTAAGCATTTTCGACGAGAAATCATGCCGGAAAATTGCTGTTTTTTCAGGAGTATTACGCCGGGGAGCAAGGGGTTTTGATTGAAGTACTGAATCAAAAGACTGCCGGGAACTTCAACGTCAAGACTAAAGCTTTCTAGGGCTAAGTCTTGCAGTTTGGAGTTAAGATCTAAGCTGTCCAGGGAACTTCCATAAATATTAGAAAGACGTTCGAGTTCTAGCATGATAGCAATGAACAATTAACAAGTAACAATGAACCGTAGCCACACCCGATACCCGGTTTAGAACACCCTGCGATCGCGTCAGACTCTCTAGGATACGGTTGAAACAATGAGATACGTTGAGTTTAGGGCTATTGTCTGGCTGAGCGATAACGCGCGATCGCTCACTTCAATTCTGACCTATTCTACGGTAATTGTCTTGGAATCCGGGACTAGCTAAAAACTCTGTAACCTAAGACCAGAAGCCCTCGCAGAAATTTAACCTAAGCTTAACGTTAAACTTAACCAAAACTTAACCAAAATCAGGTTCAGGTTTATGGGCGATCGCCTGAATGTTAGATGTAGCAAAGCCTAACTTACCCCGCACTAAATCAAAGCTAGTAAATACACTGAGTAAAGGAATGTTTTGCAACGGATTAAAGGTTTTTGCCAAGTGCGGCCAGTGCAGCTGATGTTTGAACCAATGGTGATAGGAGAGAATCCAAAAAGCGTGGGAGGGTAAAGAGCGGAAGTGAACCGCATCGAGTCCCGCATCACGAAAGAGTCGCTCCAAGGTTTTGCGGTCAAATAAATGCCAGTGGCGGGGAAAGTGATAGCCTCCCCAATACCCCTGATTAAAGAGTTGGGCATCCCAGCCCTCGATATTGGGCGTTTCTAAAATCAAGCGGCCACCGGGGCGGAGAAGTTGGGCTAAAATCTGGATAATTTGAGCCGGATTAGCGACATGTTCGAGAACTTGCAACAAAACAATCACATCAAAGCTATTCTCGGGCAATTCTGGGGCGACAGCTTCTAAACGTCCGTAATAGCCTTGGAATCCCTCGTCGTTGAGGTGATGAATCGCCGCTTCATTCATCTCCACGCCAAACAAATTGTGTTTCGCTAAACCCAGATGATGTAACCGCTTGAGATAGCGTCCGTTCCCACAGCCAACATCGAGAACCCGCAAGGCTTTCTCGGGGGAAGTTCTACCGTTTGGGTGAGGTTGACTGAGGCGATCGCCGATCCAGCCTTGCACCTTACCACGATCTAACCAATCCTTAGCCCGCAATGCCAGAGGATGAATGGCCTGATCGTAGTTGTACGCGTAGTAATGGGGAGGATAGATGCGAGGAAGTTCCGCTGTAACGGGCCGTGGGTTGAGATAGCGGTGGCCGCACTGACGACATTGGACAATCTGAAAGATATCCCCCGAGGTATCGTATTCATAGTCTTGGCCACTGGCGTAGGGATGCCAGCGATCGCTGCCACAGACGCCACAAGAGACAAATTCTTGTTGTAGATTCAGCCGCACCACCGTTTCTGTTCCTGCTAGACAACTGGGGTTTGACTCGACAGGGGTAGCGATCGCACCACCCGCCAGAGAAACCCCAGGTAACTCGGCCGAACGGTGATTTCGGGGCGATCGCGCACTGCACGATGAGCCAAGTGTAACTTGTAGTGGGGAATCGCCGGCCAGAGATGATGTTCAGCGTGATAGTGCATATGATGGGGGGCAAACATTGCCGCTTCCCAGACAGGGGGACGGAAGGACACTAACCGCAGAGAATCACCGCAGTCAGCGGGATGGCGCAGAACCCCATGATCGCAAAAAGCGCGAATTTCATCGGGAACAAAAACCAGGGCATAAATAGGAAACACCCAGAGCAGCAAATACGCCCAAATTGGCAAGGTAGAGAGCCAAAATAGCAAAATAAGCAGCGGCTGCCAAATCAACACCGGCAAGCGCTGTTTAAGGTAGTCTTTGAGGGGGTTTTGGGGAGGGGTGGCCCCAGTTTTAGAGGTCGGGGTCGCTGGTCCCCTGGTTTTCATGAGTCCAAAGGGGGTGACTTTGAGAACCGTTTTGCCGAAGGTGGCCAGGCCCGAACAGTAGAGGAGGAAGGCGAAGGGCGAGTTTTTGCCCTCGAAGGTATGGAGGTAGCGATCGGGATCGGCTGGGGTTCCCATGTGACGGTGGTGTTGTAGATGGTTGCGGCGGGCATCCTCTAGGGCCATAAACATCGGACCATAGACCAACCAGCGAGCTAGGCTGTCATTGAGGCGACGATTGGGATGCAAGGCCCCATGGATGGCATCATGGGCCAGGATAAAGAGGGCATATTGACGGTTGCCGATGATGAGGATGGCGATCGCGTAACTCCAAAGAGTCTGAAACTCGGCGGCGATGGCTAACCCCAGACCAATTCCCAGCCAGTCGAGGATGATATCTCGATAGGCCCGAGTTGGATTGAGAGTTAACCATTGACGTAACTGCGACGGGGCGATCGCCTGGCGAATCCGTCGTTCAATATCCGGCATAGTTGTCGCAGGCGTGGGAGTGGTCGTCATAATCGCGAAACTAGAAATATCCCGCTCTCCATAGTACAGGCATCGTAGAGAGCGATTCTCGCAATTTCAGTCGGAAGTCTAGGAGGACTGTACTGTTTGTCTATCAAGAACCGACCAGTACATCAGCCATAATCTTTGATTGGGCTGGTGGTGTAGGGCGCGTAGATTGAGGGGTTCGTTGGCGAAGCCGGTCCGAAGGACTTAGCCCCGAAACTCTACAATCTACACAAAAGTATGCTACAGTGTAGATATGCTAAGCATGACGTGGGAATTTAAGCTAGAGCCAACCGCTGAGCAGGTTTCAGGGATTGAGTACACCCTTGATGTGTGCCGCCAGGTCTGGAATTTTGCGCGGCGGGAGCGTAAAGACTGGCTGGATTCTCGTAAGTCTCGGGTGAATGCCTGTTCGATACTGCAGGAGTTCATCTTGCCAGCCGATGCACCATTCCCGAACTACCACGTTCAGGCCAAGCGGCTAACTGCCGCCAAGGCTGATTTTCCCAGGCTCAAGACCGTTAATGCTCAAGTGCTTCAGCAGGTTCTCAGGAAGCTCGATGGTGCATGGGAGTCATGGCGGCTTAAGCGCTCTGGATTTCCCAGGTTCAAAAAGCCGAATCGGATGCGGTCATTTGTGTTCCCGCAGATGCTCAAGAACTGCATCACCCCCGATGGGATTAAGCTGCCGCAACTGGGTCTGGTCAAGGTGCGCTGGTCACGCGACATACCGGAAATTTTTCAGGTGAAGCAAGCTCGAATCGTTCGTAAGGCATCGGGCTATTTCATCATGCTTAGCCTTCAGGCTGATGTTGATATTCCTGCGGTGATGCCTCATGGGCATCCGGTGGGGATTGACGTGGGTCTGGAATACTTTCTCTCAACTTCTGATGGAGAACCGGTCAAGCGACCTCGCTTTTTCAACGATCTGCACCGCAAGCTGAAATCGCTGCAACGCCGATTAAAGAACAAGAAGGGGTCGGCCAACTGGCTGAAGCTCCAGAAGAAAATTTCGAGAGTCCATCAACGCATTGCCGACACACGAAAAGACTGGCATTTTAAGCTGGCTCATCACCTCTGCGACGGCGCAGGGATGATTTTTGTGGAAGATTTGGACTTCCGCATCATGGCCAAGGGAATGTTGGGCAAGCACACGCTAGACGCGGGATTAGGACAGTTTACCAATCAAATCTTGCCGTGGGTATGCTTCAAACGTGATGTGTATTACGGCAAAGTTGATGCGCGGGGCACGTCTCAAGAGTGCCCGGATTGCGGGGCAGAGGTTCGCAAAGACCTTTCAACCCGAATCCATCATTGCCACAACTGCGGGTCTATCAAACCCCGTGATGTGGCAGCAGCTCAAGTTATTGCTGCCCGTGGGCAACGGGTGGTTGAAATGGCCTGTGGAGGGGATGCGGCGGGGGCTGGGGTCACTCAGTCTAGCTGGCACTTGTTGAAGCAGGAAATCTTTGGGGCGACCCAGGGAATCTCCACGCCTAATCTTTGATTGGCGTCGAGAGGATGTCAAACTCAATAGGTTGATTATTCAAGAAAACCCACCATGTCTGAGCCTCAATCCCGCCGGGAGTATATCCGTGACACTGCCAGCAAAGCGACGAAGGATGACCATCCATCCCGTTGGTTCGAGCAGGTGTATACCACCGCTGAGAGAGAATCGGCGGCGATTCCTTGGGCGCAGATGCAGCCGAACCCCCATCTGTTGGCCTGGTTGAACCAACGCGATCGCCCCAATCCTGCCCAACGAGCCTTAGTCGTCGGCTGTGGCCTAGGCGATGATGCCGAAGCCTTGGCCGAACAGGGTTATCAGGTGACAGCCTTTGATATTTCCCCGACGGCGATCGCCTGGTGTCAAGAACGCTTCCCCAACTCCTCAGTCGATTATCAAGTGGCCGATCTATTTGAGTTCGCCCAAACTCACTCGCAAGCGTTTGATCTCGTCTTTGAATGTCGCACCATCCAAGCCCTCCCCCTGAAGGTTCGTCAGCCAACCATAAGCGCCATTTGCCAACTCCTAGCCCCCAACGGAACCCTATTTCTGATTACCAATGTTCGCGAAGATGAGGCCGAACCCGACGGTCCTCCTTGGCCCCTCTCCGAGAGCGAACTGCAACAAATTTCTCAACACGGCCTGCAAGAAGTTCAACGTCACCGCCCCAGGGGAACGAAGCGGCCCACTCTCTGCTTGGAATATCAACGCATCTCCTGAACTACGCTTAATCGCTTTCAGGTAGGGACTATTGATCGCAACCACAAAGCCATAAGACGATCGCCTCGACCTCCCCTCGTTGCAAGGCCTGATACATCTGTTCCGGGTTGGTAGATTCTACGGGAATTGCGGGCCGGCTAACCAGGTCATCGACGGACTGAATCGCTCCGTGCAAACCATCCACGGTGAAAATGGTGGTCATACTGGCAATGAACGGTCAGCTGGGGACAATTGGCAAGAGCGACCCCTCGTTGACCGGCTTGGGCAAGGCGATCGCCTAGAATGGCCAATGCCATACACGATGCCCTTTCTCGATCAATGCACGACAAGCCAATCCACGATGAATCGACCGAGCCGCCAACAAGGCCTCATCATAAATCCCTAAGCTTTAAAACTAAACTGGCCTACGGGGCCGGCGATGCTGGGG
Organism: uncultured Phormidium sp.; assembly: GCA_964644215.1. Classification (GTDB taxonomy): domain Bacteria; phylum Cyanobacteriota; class Cyanobacteriia; order Cyanobacteriales; family Geitlerinemataceae; genus Sodalinema. The sequence continues at coordinate 11,308 of CAZXWM010000019.1, read as the reverse complement.
CCGGGATTACGGCCACGTTGCTGGCGTTCTCGTTCCTAATTTTCCTGACCAATGTGGCCAACCTGCGTCCAGCTCTGGCGGGAACGGTGTTGTTGATTGGTAAAATCTGGGATGCGGTTAATGATCCGATTATTGGCTATCTCAGCGATCGCACCCGCTCCCGTTGGGGTCGCCGACATTCCTGGATGTTAGTTGCGTCGATTCCCTTTGGGGTCTTTTTCTTCCTCTATTGGATTGTTCCCACCTTCAGCGAAGACCCTGGATTGAACCAATGGGCGCGTTTTATCTATTACACCGTCATCAGTATTATCTTTAACGCCGTCTCCTCGGCCGTGACGTTGCCCTATACGGCTCTCACCCCGGAATTGAGCCGAGACTACGATGAACGCACCAGTCTCACCAGTTACCGTTTCTTGTTCTCTATTGGTGGCAGTATTCTGGCCTTGGCCTTGGGGCAATTTTTTGCCATGCAGTTTCCCGATGACAGTATTGCCCAATATCTGAGTTTAGGAGGAGTTTGTGCCATTCTCTCGGTCTTACCCATCTACTGGTGTGTTTGGGGTACCACCGATCCCACCGCCTTTAATCCTCGTCAGAGAGCGGCCGGATTCGGTTCAGACCTAGATCTGCGGCCCTCGGGGTCAATTTGGGTTCAGTTTAAGGATGTGCTGCAAAGTCGTCCATTTTGGTATGTAATCGGCATCTATCTATGTTCTTGGCTCTCGTTTCAACTGACGGCGGCAATTATCCCCTACTATGCCGTCAGTTATATGGAGATGGATTCTTACTTTAGCGTCGCTCTGGTGGTTCAAGGGACAGCGATGCTGGCTTTGGTGTTCTGGAATTGGATCAGCTACAAGTATGGACGCAAACGTGCTTATTTTGCGGGCATGATGGGCTGGATTGTAGCCCAGATCTTATTATTTTTCCTGCCGAGCGATCGCGTTGACTGGCTCTATATCCTCTGTGCTTTGGCTGGTTTGGGAGTCTCGACGGCCTATCTGATTCCTTGGTCGATGTTAACCGATGTCACAGACTTGGATGAACTCAATACGGGAGAACAACGCCAGGGAACGTTTTACGCCTTGATGGTCTTTCTGCAAAAAACCGGCTTAGCTCTAGGAATTTGGTTGGCAGGAATTATCTTGGAACTGTCGGGGTTTGTCGAACCTCCGCCGGGAGAGCCGATTCCCCCGCAACCGGAGTCGGCGTTGTTTGCCATTCGTGTGGTGGTTGGACCACTTCCGGCTCTATTACTGATGGTTGGCTTGTTGCTGATGTACCACTATCCGATTAGCCGCGAACTCCAAGAAACGGTGATCCTACGACTGCGAGAACGGCGCGAGAGCCTGGCCCAAAGCCAAACCCCCAATGGCGAGATTGAGGGTTAAACGAAACCGAGACTTGGGACATTGCCCAAGTCTCGGTTTTTTAGGGAGCGGCGACGGAATCGATTGACCTAACCGCGATGTCGCAAACTCTATTTGATGATGAGTTTCGCCATCATCCCTGCACCACGGTGAGGGGTGCAGAAGTAGTTGTAGGTTCCGGGGGTAGCATCTTCGGGGATGGTCACATCGTAGCCATCGCCAGCGGAATAGGCTAACTTCGTGTTAGACAGTTGTTTGGCAACACCAGCATCAGCGGAGTTGGCTTCGTCAAAGACAACGTTATGGGGAGGAAGTTTGTTAATCACCCAATGTACGGTGTCTCCAGGGCTGACTTCTGCGGTGGCCGGCTCGAAGGCTAACATCCCGTTGTCGGCACCCATTTTAATGGTGACATCTGCGGCCATAGCGGGAGCCACCGACATCGCGAAGCTGCTGATGACCAGCACAACTGCAAAGAAAGCTTGAATTAAACGGTTCGACATTATCTTATTTGCCAATCTCAATCATCTATGACGGAGCGTCATAGTTATTATTGTAAAGGAAAATGTACGATCGCAGTGACAAGCTGTCAAATTTCTTTTTCCTTCTCGCTTGAGGCCCCCTGATGACGCTTCTTGATATTCTCCGCCAGGATTACCAACGTTTCCCTGAGAATCAGACCTATGAGATCTATGCTGAGGATGTCTATTTTAAAGATCCGCTCAATGAATTTCGTGGCTGCGATCGCTACCGTCAGAATATCCACTTCATCGCCACCTGGTTTAAGGCGGTGCATCTGGAGTTGCATGATCTCTCCCAAGAGGGCGATCGCATCCGCAGTGATTGGACGTTAAGCTGGAACACCCCCCTCCCCTGGTTCCCCCGCATCTCCATCCCCGGCTGGAGCGAGTTAACCGTAAACAGCGAGGGGAAAATCAGCCATCATCTTGACTACTGGCATTGCTCACCCTGGCAGGTGCTACGACAACATTTCACCTTCGCTTCCCCCCCCTCTCAGCCCAAGATTTAACCATCTCTCACGAGTGATAGACGCAGCCGCTGCCAAAAAACGTTAAGGTAAACAAAGGTAAACAAATGTGTAGCACTTCTCAGAATTAAGGACTCACCCCAACAATGCGAATTATCCTCATGACTGGCAAAGGCGGCGTCGGCAAAACCTCAGTCGCCGCCGCCACCGGATTGCAATGCGCCCAAAAGGGCTATCGAACCCTAGTTCTCAGCACCGATCCGGCTCACTCCCTAGCCGATAGTTTCGATCAAGAACTCAGCCACGAACCGCGTCTGATTCAAGAGAACCTCTGGGGGGCGGAATTAGACGCGTTGGTGGAATTAGCAGAGAACTGGGGTTCGGTTCAGAAATACATTACTGAAGTTCTGCAAGCCCGAGGCTTAGAAGGGGTGCAAGCCGAAGAACTGGCTATTCTGCCAGGGATGGATGAGATTTTTGGCTTGGTGCGCATGAAACGCCACTACGATGAAGGCGAATATGATGTGCTGATCGTTGACTCTGCCCCCACTGGAACGGCTCTGAGGCTGTTGAGTTTGCCAGAAGTGGGGGGCTGGTATATGAGACGGTTTTACAAGCCGTTACAGGGCATTTCTGTGGCGCTACGTCCCTTGGTTGAGCCGTTGTTTAAACCTCTGGCAGGCTTCTCCTTGCCCGATCGCGCCGTGATGGATGCACCCTATGAGTTTTATGAACAAATTGAAGCCCTAGAAAAAGTCCTCACCGACAACAGCCAAACCACAGTTCGTCTGGTGATGAATCCAGAGCGGATGGTGATTAAAGAGTCTCTACGCGCTCACGCCTATTTAAGTCTCTACAATGTAGCCACAGATTTGGTGATTGCCAACCGCATTCTCCCGGACAATGTCACTGATCCCTTTTTCGTGCGCTGGAAGGAACAACAGCAGGTTTGTAAGCAAGAAATTCACGAAAACTTCCATCCCTTGCCGGTGAAAGAAGTTCCGTTATACTCCGAGGAAATGTGTGGCATGGAAGCGTTGCAGCGGTTGCGGGAAACTCTCTATGGCGACGAAGACCCCAGCCAAGTTTATTACGAGGAAAATACAATTCGTGTCTTCCAGGAAGAGGGAATTTATCGTCTGGAGTTATATTTGCCGGGCATCACCAAGGACAAAATTCAACTCTCAAAAACGGGCGACGAGTTAAACATTTGCATCGGCAATCACCGCCGTAATTTGGTTCTGCCTCAAGCTCTGGCGGCTCTACAACCTTCGGGGGCAAAAATGGATGAAGATTATTTGAGGATTCAGTTTAGTTAAAAGGGAACAGGGAACAGGGAATAGGGAATAGGGAATAGGGAATAGGGAACAGGGAACAGGGAACACCGGAACAGGCTCAGTGCGGTGCAGGGAACAGGGATAACCCACCCCTGGCCCCTCCCAGGAGGGGTCGCCCTCTCTTGCTGGCCTGGTTTTTGGCCTGCTAGATTTCTCCAAGTTGGAACCATGATCAATATAGGGTCATCTCGACTTGAGCAGTTGTACTTTTGAGAATTGACGTGAGAGAATTTCTGAGATGAGCGGCCTTGTTCTATAACAGGTTGAAGCTCATCCCAGTCTCATTGAGATGCTCTATGGAAAATCCCCCAATGGCACGCGCGATGAATACCAAACAGTTTCAACGTTATTTAGTCAGTACATCAGCCGTGGGGATTTTTATCGTTGGGGCCTTAGTCGCTCTGGTAGCCATCTTTCCCCTATCCGAACGACTCAAAGAGGGAGAACAGCGCAACTTAGAATTTGCGGCGACCACTCATGGTCGAACGGTGCAAGAAATTCTCTCTCGCCTGACGGATATTGCCATGCAGGTGACGAGCCGTACTCGCGCTCGCCAAGAACTCGAAGCCTATAATCGCGGGGAACTGGAGCGGGAGCCATTTGTGGCCAGTAATCAACGAATTTTAGGGGATGCCCTGGAACAGTCGCCCGAAATTCTCGGCATTACTCGTCTCGATGTCAATAACAATTTAGCGGTGCAGGTCGGGCGAACGATTCCCAGAATCGACTGGATGATTCCGAACCAATCGGCTCAAAACGCCCAATTGGGGTCTCCCTTCAGTGTGGGGGATGGTCAGTATGCGTTGCTGGTGGCTGCCCCGATTCTCAATGGGCAAGGGCAACGGGTGGGGACGGATTTGCTGTTATTTGAGATTTCTAATTTAGAGAGTCTGACCCATCAGGGACAACGGCTCGGTAGCAGCGGCGCGATTGTTCTAGGCCGGCAAGAGAACGGTGGTAGTGAGCTGTTGTTCGATGATGATGAACTTGAACATCGCCAGGAGTTGGAGCAAGCCTTAGCTGAGGCCGTTGCTGGGGAGGTTCGGCTGCGTTTGGTGGAGGTGACGCAAGGGGAGATTGCGATCGCCAGCCTAGGACTGCCCAGTCACGATTGGGCTGTAGCCGTCAAACTCGACAGCCAGGAACTCTATCAGGGCATTATGGAAGATATCCGTAACCTGGCCGGGGTGATTGTGATCCTGACTCTGGTTGGCAGTGGGGTGATGGTGCTGTTGTTGCGGCCCTTGGCGGGACAGGCGATCGTGCAAACGGAAGACTTGGAACAGCAACTCAACGAAACCCAAGAATTGCTGACCCTCAAAAGTGCTGCCTTGGACCAACAAAGTAAAAAAGAGCAATATGTCCAGGCGGCCATGGATCAGATTGAACAACTGCGTTCCTCGGCTCGTGAGGTGTCTCATCAATCCGAACAAGCTGAATCGACCTCCGAAGAAGCCTTGAAGCTCGTGTATCAGGGGGCAGAAGATGTGGCTAACGCCCTTTCGGGAACGCAGGCCCTGCGGCAACAGGTGCAGGACATTTTAGACGAGATGCAGCGGCTCAATGCCAGTACCGATCGCATTAGTGTCATCGCTCGGCTGGTGGGGGATGTAGCCTCACAGACGAATATGTTGGCCCTGAATGCGGCGGTTGAAGCGGTGCGAGCTGGGGAGAAGGGCAAAGGCTTTGCGGTGGTGGCGGCCGAAATTCGTAAACTGGCTGATCAGAGTCATCAGTCGGCCGAGCGGATTCGTCATTTGAGTACCGAGATCAAAACGGCGATTCGCTCAACTTCGACGGCGACGCAGTTAGGGACAGAAACGGCGGATTCTGGGGTGCGAGTTGCCGGCGAAACCGCTGAAATCTTTGCAACGGTTCAAAAGTCCATTCAGTCTGTGGCACAAACGACGAATCGTATCGCTCAGGTGAACCATCACCAGGCTCAGGAAATTGAGTCTCTGGTGCAGACGTTGCACGCCCTCAATGATGTGACCTCGTCTTGAATGCTCTCAGGGTTCACAACGCGAGTTTATAGAGCATAAATAGTTCCCCAGGGCGGCGGCTGAGCTTTTGGCTTTTGGCCTTAAACAGACTCTCCCAGTCGCTGAGGGGTTCGAGAAAGACCTCGCTGCCGAGATAGGTTTCTAGGATGGCCCAATCTTCAGCCAGAGGCGCTTCGGGGTTGAGAACGTCAAAGACAAATTGACCGCCGGGTTTGAGGACGGTTTGCACGGCTTCAATGACCCGCTGCCAATAGTCGAGGGGAAAGTAGCAACTGACCCCGGTGGCGATGACGAGGTCGAAGAAGTTGGCTTCGTAGTCTTCGAGGAAATGAGCGCCACCGACGGTGACGCCTTTGAAGAGTTTGGAGTTGAGTTGTGGGGCGCGGGATTTGAGGGCTTCACAAGCGACGCGGCTAAGGTCGCGCCCATAGAAGAGAGCGTCCCAGGTAATCCAGGGGTAAATGAGGAAACTGACCCCGCAGCCGAGATCGAGACAGCGCTGATTTTTTTTGGGTTTGGCCAGGTCCCAAAATGGGGAAGCAATCCGTTGTTGAAGTTTGCCGGCGGCCCAGTCGGGAAATAAATCTAGGGCTTCGACTTCGGTGGGAAGCTCGAAGGGGTCGCCGCGATAGTCTCGATTGTACCGCTCGGAGAGTTGGGCGAGGCGATCGCTCAGGGGAATTTGGCTCACGGGAATTGACGGTAACGACTCCAGACTCGGGGATTAGCGCCCTTTGAGGGCTTTGGTAAAGTTCTGACGGTAGGACTTGTTGCCAATGTAGAGAACGGGCCACATGAGCGAGAGGGCAATTTGATTGCCAATCCCCCGTTCAAAGCTGGTGCGGTGGAAGCCTTGCCAGAATTTCCAGACTCCGCCAGCGTAAACAACGATGAGGACAAAGAGTAGTAGTTTCATGATTGTATTTCGACCCAGGTGCAGGTCTGCAAGGGACGGGACAATGGGGCAACTTCAACCCTGCCGGGGTGAGTTGGCCCTAGGGCAGGGAGCTTTTTCGTGTTAGGTCTAGTTTAGCCAAATTTGGCTTAATCGACTTGCACGGGGGCGTCGTTGAGACCAAAATGCTGAATGACTCGGATGACGCCGATGGACAAAATCAGGCCCAGGACCAGGCCTCCTAAGACGAGAATGCTAAAGTAACGGCGGAGGATTGAGGCGGTCTTGTCGCTACGCCGGACGGCATTTTCGGGAAATTCTCCGTCAGGAGGTTCTGAGTTTTGGTAAACGGGGTCGTTGGACAGTCCTGGGGTATCGTTAAAGGGATTAGGACCGCCATTGAAGGGGTCGGGGAAGAGGTTGCTCATCACGTCTGTAGGATTGGGGGCTTACGGCCATGGCTTAAGAGTATTCTAGGACATTGGCGTTAGCTACCCGAGGCTTGGGGCTGGTGCTGATGGCTATATTTACCGACAATATCTAGGAGTTGTTCTCCGTCAAAGGGTTTGGTGAGATATTCGGTGGCCCCGGCCAGGTGACCTTTGACTTTATCGAAGGCTTTGTCCCGGGCCGTCAGCATGATGATGGGCAAATCTTCAAACTGGGGCAGGCTTCTGACGGTTCGACACATTTCTAAACCATCGATGTCGGGCATGGACACATCGAGTAGGACTACGGCGATCCGTTCGTGGTAGATGGTACTGAGGGCATCTAAGGCGTTGTCGGCTAGGATGACGCGGTAGTGTTTTTCTAAAGTCCGTTGGATGGTTTTTTGCATCACTGGACTGTCATCCACCGCGAGGATGGTGGGGGAGTTGAAGGAGTTAACAGACATGGCGTTCTCTCAAGAGGGACGTCCCGGTTACGGCGATCGCAGGTCCTGATTGCAGCGAATTCAAGGATGGTACGGGGGACACCTATCTCCTCAATCGGAGTCGGGATGGAGGTGCGATCGGCTAGGGTTTAACGGTTTATGTGGCCATGGTAACAATTTTTCAGCGCCCTCAGTTAAAAGCGTTTTAAAACTTGAGATCTCTTTTCGTCTCGGCTGGGCTTGAGGTGAGGTTCTCGATTTTAATTTTTTTTAATACTTTGAGTTAATACTTTGAGTTGAGAGTAGGTAATCCTACGGTAATTTGTTGGCAGCGGCAAGCAAGAATCGACCGAAAAAGCAACCCTTGCATTTCATTAAATCTTTAGTAAATCTAAAGAAGATCAGGTAAACTAGAAAGGTAGGGCGACCAAGTCCGGGTTCCTCGATACAGTCAAGGTAGAGCAATCGGTGAGTGTGAGGGCTGTCCCTGTGTCAGCTCCGTTATCTTAATCTTGAATTTGTAAATGATCACGATCTACTGAACATGAACTTTCGAGACAGGGATTCAAAACACTCATTCGTGATATTTAATTGAAACGACGTTCTCAAACCCAGCGACGAAACCGGTTTAACCCCCTGATTGCCCTCCCTGTCAGTCGAGGCAACTGTTATGTTAGCTCAACCCCATCTATCCCGTGCATTGTCAGAGGTTGCCATGCCTGAAGCGTCCTGTGCGTTTGACGAACACCCCAATGAGGCGTTTAAAGATCTCGCACGACTTGCGAGTTATATCTGCCAGGCTCCGGTGGCGGCGATCGTCTTTAGTAACGGGATGCGAGCGAGTGCAGTTCAAGGATTAGAGGGAAACGCTCCCGGACAATATCGCTGTTGGATTAAGGCGGCGTTGGGAATTGCACCGGAGCAGTTTGGCCTCTGTATTGATTTGTGTGAAGTCACCCTCGATCGCGATCGCCTGACGGTGATCGAAGACTTAAGCCAACAGCCTCAGTTGAGCGATCGCCCCTTCATTGACAGCTATCCCCACTATCGCTTCTATTGTGGAATCCCCCTAGTCAGTCCCAAAGGCACAACAGTAGGAACCCTCTGTGTCCTCGACTATAAAACGCGTCAGCTCGATTTAACCCAGCGCAAAGCTCTGGCCACCCTCAGCCGCCAAGCGACGCGATCGCTACGAGCCTTACGGGACTTTGGCACCTATTTTCAACGCTCTCCCTGGCAAGATAACCGCAGCCAGCAGCATTATCTCGGTGCGGTTCCCCTAGCCAAAAATCCCTATCACTTACCCCTCCCCGCCAAGACAGCGGTGCAATCATCCCATGATGAGGCCTCTGGCTTTCGTCAGGATGAAACCCCCAATCGCTTTAGCATCCTAGAGACGATCACCGAGGCCTTTTTCGCCGTTGATCGCCAGTGGCGCATTCTCTACGTCAACCGCCGCGCCGAAAAACTCTGGAATATCCACCGCAATGAGGTAGCCGATACCCATCTCTGGGAAACCTTCCCCGATTTGATTCAATCGGTCTTTGCTCAAGAATGTCACGCCGCCTTTGAAACCCAAACCTGTCGCCATTTCGAGGAATACTACGAGCCTCTGGGAATCTGGCTCGAAGTGCGGCTACATCCAGAACCCCAACGGCTATCGATTTATTTTCGGGATGTCACCCAATACAAAAAAAATGAGACGGTGTTGCTTGAGCAAAGCCACCTTTCTAGTCTCGTCAGTTGTGTCAGTAGCGCTCTAGCTCAAAGTCAAACCCTCGATGAAAGCCTCGATCGCAGCATTCAAGCCCTGTTAAACCATCTACAGGCGAGAACCGTAGCCATTTGGCTGGTTCAGGCCGATGACCCCGATACAACCACCTTTGATTGCAGCGAACAACCCCTGACGTTGGTGCAACACAACCACACCGGCGACGCTCTCCCGGAGGATCTATTTCCCCAAACAACGGTATTGGAGGAATCCCTGTTGGGTTGGGTGGCCGACATTCGCGAACCCTATATCAATAATCGCCTCGATCGCCTCGGCCAAGATTTTCTCTCAGATACGGCCGCCACTGGGCCAGACTCAGGCTTCGATCCATCGGTTCTCGATGTACAGAGGCTGACGGAATGGGCCAAAGACCAGACCATTGAGGGACTAATCCTCTATCCACTGATTGTCGAAGAACGCCTGTTAGGGGTGCTATTGATTTGTGGCTGTCATCCCTGGAGCGAGGATTCGGTGAGTGTTCTGGATTGGTTGTCGAGTACCATCGGCTTATCGGTTGATCGCTCCTGGGCGCGTGAGGCCCTAGTCAATCGCCGTAAGTCCCTCCTGTTTCGCCTCGCCGGACAGATTCGCAATTCCCTCGATCTCGATACAATCCTGGATACGGCGGTTCATGAAATTCGTAGTCTGCTGCAAATTGACCGCTGTTATTATCTCTGGTGTTCGGGACAGGGCGAGTCCCCCCTGACGTTGGCGGTGACTCATGAAGCCTGTGCTAAAGAGATTCCCAGCTTTTTGGGCGAAAGCTTTATGTCCCAAGCCGAACGGCTGGTTCCCAAAATTTGGCAATTGGAAACGGTGCAGCTCAATAATCTCGATCAGGCCGACGAGGAGACACGAGCCTTTTTAGAACCGTTGGATGTTAAGGCCCAGTTGATTTTACCCCTGGGAACTCGCTCTGGACAGTTTGGGGCGATCGCCTGTAGCCATGGCAGTGGCCGCATTTGGAATGATAATGAGGTGGAACTGTTGCAGGCGGTGGTCGATCAGTTGGCGATCGCCATCGATCAAGCCGAACTCTACGCCAAAACCTGCGCGGCGGCCCTAGCGGCTCAAACTCAGGCCCGTCAACTGCAAGAGGCCATGGAACATCTCAAGCAAACCGAGGCCCAATTGATCCAACATGAGAAGATGTCCAGTTTAGGACAGATGGTGGCCGGGATTGCCCATGAAATCAACAATCCGGTCAACTTTATTACCGGTAATATCAGCCACGCCAGTACCTATGTCGAAGACTTACTGGGGTTGATTGACCTCTATCAACGCCATATTCCCAATCCTCCCGAGGAGATTGAGGACGAAATCGAGGATATTGACCTAGAGTTTCTCGAAGAAGACTTACCGAAGTTAATTGATTCGATGAAGATGGGGGCCGAGCGTATTCGTCAGATTGTCGTCTCGTTGCGGAACTTCTCGCGACTTGATGAGGCGGATGTCAAGGCCGTCGATATCCATGAGGGGATTGAAAGCACCCTGTTGATTCTCCATAACCGCCTCAAAGGTAAAGGAGAACTGGCCCCCATTCGCGTGATTAAGTATTATGGGGACTTGCCGAAAGTCGATTGTTTCCCCGGTTTGCTCAATCAGGTGTTTATGAACATCATCGCCAATGCGATCGATGCCGTCGAGGATTATGGATTACGTCGCCCGCAATCTTCTGAGATTCCCACGATCACGATTTGTACCGAGAAAACTTGTAGTGGCTTAACGGACGGCGCGAAGGACTGTGTGACTCCCGACAGTGTGACGATTCGGATTCGCGACAATGGGCCGGGGATTAAGTCAGAAATGCTAGAGAAACTGTTTGATCCCTTCTTTACCACCAAGTCTGTTGGCAAGGGAACGGGGTTAGGCCTCTCAATTGGCTATCAAATCATTGTCGAGAAACACCAAGGCCGCATTTGGTGTGAGTCAGAAGAAGGTACGGGAACGGAGTTCTTTATACAGATTCCTCTACGTCAGCCGGAGTTGGACTTGTAGGGGGAGAAGGCAAGAGGGAAGAGGCAAGAGGCAAGAGGCAAGAGGCAAGAGGCAAGAGGCAAGAGGCAAGAG
>CAZXWM010000018.1:0-23210 GCA_964644215.1 uncultured Phormidium sp. | reverse complement strand
GATAAAACTGGAAGCCCGCGCTGTACCCGATAGGGTCAGCGTCGGGTAGTTCACCAAAACTCTATGTCGGCTTAAATAATCCTGACTACAATTACACCATTCGCTCGATTCCCACCGACGAACATCGCACCAACTATTTCCACTGGTATCTAGCGGTGATTCCTCGGGTATCCCTGACAGCGGGGTTTGAGTTGGGAAGCGGAATGTATATCAATACCACCCTCCCAGAAGCTAGTGCTGAGTTTCTGCGCTCGATTCCCGTCGGCGAGTCTCCTACCGATGTTGAGAGCGATCGCGGGGGCGATCGCGGGGACGATCGCTGATACCCTTTGTAAAGAAAACCATTCTTCACGCCATCTACCGGTTCTCCTATGGCCAGCCCTTCGACTCCTATCACTCCACGACGTCTCGCGCCCTGGTGGCGCAGTACCGTGCGACAACTGCCGATTCTCGTGCGTCGAGGTTGCGCCTTTGTTGTGGAAGTCTCATTCATCGTCGGGAGTGCCGGGATTCCCTATGGCTTCGGGGCTTACGCAACCCAACGGGAGATTGGTGAGCCGGTTCCCCTGAGTCCGGTATTAGCCGCCACAGAAGACCGTATTGCGCGGCTGCTGAGTCTTCCCGTACGCCAACCGAATCGGAATGTGTCGCCCCTAACCAATCTCTTCTGGACAGGGGCCTTAGTCATGCCCCTATTGGCAGGAGGGTGGCAGATTTATCTACTCTGTAAAACTGGACAAACTGACCCCAAACGTTGGTTTGGCATTAAAGTGGTGACGCTGCAAGGAGCGCCCCCGAGCCTACTTCAGGTGATGCTGCGCGAGGCGATCGCCCGCTGGGGGGTCTTCGGAGGCACAGCTTGGCTACTGTGGCGGCTGACGGGAGCATTCCCCGATTTAGGCGTTTTACTCGGGCTGACTGGGGTGGTTCTCTTAGTCGATGGCTTGGCCTCTCGCTTCAATCGTCAAGGACGGGCCTTTCACGATAACCTCGCCGGCACCTATGTTTTAGACGCTCTCGAAAATCCCTATGGAGATTGGCAAGAAGACCAGTTAGAACGCGATTGCGGTTCCCGCACGCTTCGCGATCGCCATTGGACTCAGGTCGAAGGAGACGCTGTCGAAGCAATCGTTGTGTATCCTCATCCGGAACCGCAACCTCGGGCCGGGGCCAGTCTCTGGTTTTGGATGCTCCGCAACCCCGCCACAACCCTATTATTGGTATTGCTGTTTTGTCTAACAACCGTATTGGGAACCTTTGCCGGCACCCAAGTTTATATTCAGAAACAGGCCAACTCGCGAGAATTTCAAGAACAGGACAATCAGATGTTCTTGTCCCTGGTGGGCAAACTCACCCCCGCCGCCGGAGCGCCTGATGAGCGTAAAAATGCCATTTTGGCTCTCGGGACTTTGAATGACCCTCGGGCCTTATCCTTGTTAGTCGATTTATTAGGCCAAGAAACCGATCCAGAGTTAATTGATGCCAGCCAACAGGCGATCGCCTCGCGAGGCCAAGCCGCCATCCTGGAACTACGCCGCCTCAACCAATCCCTAAAAATCCAGTTAGATTCCCTCGAATATGGGGGAACTGCCGAGGAAAAAATCACCCTCGCTCGTCGCCTACGGGCCACCCAGCGGGCGATCGCCACCATCATGGGCAACCACAGCGGCGAACTCCCCACCGCCGATCTCAGCCGCACCCATCTCAGTCAAGCGCTGACAGACGTTCCCTTCACCCTCGTCTTAGATGGAGTAGATTTAGCCGGGATTCGCTTTCGCGGCTCGGTTCTTAGCCGGGCCAGCTTCCAAGGGAGTCAGTTTTATGGGGCCGGTGAAGATGGCCGCTTCGGAACCTATGATGATTGGATTGCTGACCTGTCAGGAGCGGATTTGAGCTATGGCAACTTCGCCGGGGCCACTCTCACTCAAGTCTGGATGTACCGCAGCAACTTCATGCAGGCCAATTTCAATCACGCCGATGCCCGCTTTGTCAGTGCAACCGGGTCTAATTTTAGTTCCGCCCAACTGGTGGGGGCCAACTTCGAGGGCGCGTCGTTACGTCAAACCAGTTTCACCGGGGCTGATTTAAACGCCGCTGACTTCAGCAATGCCGATTTACAGGGTGCGAGTCTCACTCAGGTTCGCGCTGGGGGGAGTCTCTGGAATGCCGCCAATCTCAGTCAAGCCAATTGGCAAGGAGCAGATTTAGCCGGGGGAGACTTCTCTGAAGCGGATTTGAGCAATAGCAATTTCCGTCAAGCCAATCTCTCCGGGGCCAACCTGCGCCGCGCTAATTTGGAATATGCCAGTTTCCATGGCAGTGATTTAACTTGGGCCGATTTACGAGGGGCTAATGTCGCGGGGGCCGATTTTCAGGACGTTACCTGGGAAGCGGCGGAGTCGCAGCAGAGTGAATTTGTGGTGCGCTCTCCTGAAGCGGGGCCTCTGAGCTTAGTTGAGGGGGTTAACTTTAGTCAAGCCCGTAATTTAGACCGAGATGCGGTGGCGTTTTTGTGCGATCGCGGTGCGATTCATCCCGATTGTCCGTGAATCTTCGCCCTTCGATCAACTCAAACCCCAACCCAGTCCAACACCGAACGCCTCAGAAATTTGCCCGAATAGGGCTGGGACTCCTTGAAAAGAGAACTAAGGACCGATTGTCTCTCATCAACGAGTGAGTTGAAAACCCGGTCCGAGTCTAACGTCATGGAGTTTTCCCAATGAGAACCACTGTTCACGCGATTCCTTGTGACTCTAAATTTTGGAGTGAGCGTCAGACTGTACTCATCATCAGTCTAACCCTGGGGGCGTTGTCTTTTCTCACGCCCCTGTTCGCTCAACTCAGACTCTCAGCCGAACCCCAGCCGAACCCAGAATCACTGGTACTAGCGGGACGAGGGGAGGAGTCGGATAAATGTGTCTGGTTGGGCATTTGCGACTAAGGCCAGCCCCTTGGGGGTGACGACTCTGCGCGAAGACAGCAACCAGCAGGATGTCGCGCTTGAGTGTTCTCTCAAGCGCCAGTTTCTCAGCCGACAAGCCGAAGCGTCCGTTTTCCCCGCAATCCAGGGGCGATAGGGGGGTGCATCTCCACAACCCCAATCGAAGCCGCCATTATGATTGCATCTTTAGATGTGGCGACGGTCTATCGAGCCTCGAATCCGAGTCAAACTCTCGATATTACTCGTCCCGAAGATCGTCGTTACTATGTTGATTTATCAAAAGCCCGAGGGGGAGATCTCCTCGGGGAACTCGATGCAACCATTCGTTGGTTGTCTCCCCAAGAACCCACCTGTCAACATCTCGCGGGCCATATTGGCTGTGGAAAATCGACGGAACTGCGACGACTTCAGGCTCGTTTACAGGACAATGGCTTTGCGGTGGTCTATTTTGAATCCTCTCAGGATTTGGATATGGCGGATTTGGATGTGGGCGATATTCTCTTGGCGATCGCCCGTCAAGTTTATGATAGTTTTGGTCAGGATATCACCATTGAACCAGCCGGCAAACTCTTTTCTCTCGTTAAAACAGCCAACAGCCTCGTGACCACGGATAGTCCGACCCTAGACCCCTCTCCTGATGCGGATCGTTTTGGCTATCAACTACAAAAACTGAGCGCCCGAACCCACGGACGACCGGATTTGCGATCGCAACTGCGACAATACTTTGAACCTCGCATTCAAACCTTTCTCGATGCGTTTAATAATGAACTCATCAATCCGGTTGTGCAGCAACAACGCCAACAGAATAAAGCCGGTTTAGTGATTTTAGTCGATAATCTCGATCGCCTCGAAACCAACCAAAAACCCTGGGGCCGACCCCAACCAGAATATCTCTTTGTCGATCGCGGCGATCACCTCTGCAAACTCGACTGTCATGTGGTTTACACCATCCCCTCTAGCCTCCTCTTTTCTCGCGACCTGAACCGCCTTAATATGAGCCTTGGGGTCAATCCTAGGGTGCTTCCCATGGTCTCAATCCAACAGCGCCAGGGCAGCCTCTCAAAGCCCGGATTACGGTGTTTACGGCAACTGATCCTAGCCCGAGCTTTCCCTAGACAGCGACTCCGTTCAGCCCAACAGCGACGAGAGAGCTGCGATCGCCTCTTTGACCATCCCCAAACCCTAAATCGGCTCTGCTATGCCAGTGGCGGTCATCCACGAAATTTGCTACGGTTATTTCACCGTCAAATCGAAAAAGAGCGTCAATTTCCCCTCTCGGAAACCTCCCTCAAGTCAACCCTACAGGAATGCCGTGACCAACTGTTACGAAGTATCAGTTACGAGGAACGAGAAGTATTAAAATTCGTCGTCAAACATAAAAAAATCAACGGAGATGCTGACTATCACCCCCTAATTCGCAGTCTTCTCATCTTTGAATATCGAGACAATCAAGGGTCTTGGTTTGACGTTAATCCTCTCCTTAAAAAAGTCACAAACTTCACCTAACATCTGCTGAGGACGTACCATGAACCAACCCTCCCTTTCTCCCGTCCACAATCGCACCTCGACCCCCCAGCAAAACACCCTCGACGAACTGCGGTTTAGCCTCGAAGCCGCCGAGGGACAATTCAAACTGATGTTTGTCCGTTGCAACTACCAAAGCCTGCGATCGCAACTGCTACAAACCCTACAAACCAACACCGCCGGGCACATTCAAACCGTCCACATCCAAGCCAACGCCTGTAGTCTCTTTCACGCCCTCTATCCCTATCGCCGCCCTCACCAGCCCGCCGTCCTCTCCCTCAATGGCTTAGAAACCGCCAACGACCCCGATCGCCTGCTGCGATCGGCCAACCCCGTCCGCGAGGAATTTCGTAAACACTTCCCCTGTCCCCTACTGCTTTGGGTGAACGATCGCCTCCTCAACCAACTAATTCGCCTCGTTCCTGACTTTGAAAGTTGGGGGACTACCTATCACTTTAGCCTCAGCCCCGAGCAACTCCGTCAACAACTGCGCGACCAAAGCGATCGCCTCGAACAAAAACTCCTACAAGGGGATGGCCCCCTCGGCCAATGGTATCCCAACGCCAGCCTCAGCCAAGACCGCGATCGTGAAGAACTCCGCAGCGCCCTGCAAGCCTTACAACAGCAACACGAACATATAAGCCCCGACTTAGCCGCCCGCGTCCAAGTCCTCGTGGGACGCAACGCCTACGAACGGCCCAGACTTCCCCTCGACACCGCCCGCCGCCACTTCCGCAAAGCCCTAGACTATTGGCAAGACCATCCCCACCACCCCGACTCTCCTCAAAAACAAGCCCTTGGGCATCTCCATCTAGGCTTAGTCGCCCTACGCGAACACGATAGCCGCCGCCTCGACAGCGGCCACCATCCCGACAGCGAAAGCCCCCTCGACAGCGCCCGTCAGCATCTGCAAACCTGCATCGAACTCTTCGAGGCCAACCAGCAGCAAGATATCGTCGCCAAAATTCTACCCATCCTCGGGGAAACCCTATATCGCCTCGGTCAGTGGGACAGTCTCAGCCAACTGGCCCACCGCGCCATCCCACTCCACAAAACCGATGGCGACCTCCTCCATCTAGCCCTGGATTACGGCTTTTTAGCCACAATTGCCAGTCACGAACAACGCTCATTTCGCGCCCAAACCTGGGCCGATCGCGCCCTACAAACCTTAGCCCAACTCGATATTCAACAGCCCTTTCCCCTACCCTTCCAATTCCTCATCAATCAGAACATTCGCCTGCTTCTCGTCAGCGCCCAGCAGGAGCTCCAACGTCACCACAGCGCCCAAGAAAACCTGAACATCGCCCTAGCTGACTTACCCCGGGCCTTGCAAGAAAGCGCCCACCAAATCGACCCCCATTGTTACCTGCGCCTACTCGATCGCCTCCTATATGGCTACCGCCAACATCAACAATATCTCGCCGCCTTTCACATCAAACAGCGGCAACAGTCCATTGAACAACAATATGGATTTCGGGCCTTCATCGGTGCCGGCCAACTCAAACCCCAACAGCAACATTTCCCCTATACTCCCAAAAACAATAGCCGTCAGGCGTTCCGGGAGCGTGCGGGAGACGCAATCGCCAAACCCGGCCACGTCGCCCCAGAAATCCTGGCCTCACCGCGCTCGAAGGATATCGAGACCATTCGCGAACGCTTGGCCCGGCCAGAATTTAAACTCATTACTCTCTATGGTCCATCAGGAGTGGGCAAAACCTCCCTCATTGATGCGGGCCTGGTTCCCGCCCTGCAACAGACTAGCATCGGTGTTCGGACTCCTTTGCCCATTGTGGTACGTGTTTATGATGACTGGGGCGATCGCGCCTGGCAACAACTGGCCCAACATCTCGACCTACCCCGGCACGAGTCTACCGCCACTGACCCCTACGCCCATCTCCTCGACGCCCTCAAACTCGCCAGTCAGCGCAATCACTTCGTGGTCTTAATCTTCGACCAATTTGAGGAATTTTTCTTCGCCAAGACCAAAGCCGAACAACGTCTGCCCTTCTATGACTTTCTCAACCGCTGTTTTGACATCTTTTATGTCAAAGTGCTGTTGTCCTTACGAGAAGACTATATTCACTGTCTTTTGGAGTGCGATCGCCAACTCGCCCTCACCACCGCCGACTACAATCTCCTCGATCAATACCGTCTTTATTACCTCGGTAGCTTCAGCCCCGACGATGCCCGACATCTGATTCGCCATCTCACCGAGACTCGGCCCCATATTGACCTGGAACCGGCCCTGATTGATGCGATCGTCGAGGATTTAGCCAACGAATCCGGCGATGTGCGCCCCATCGAACTGCAACTGATTGGCGCCCAACTGCAACATCACAACATCACCCGCCTCGAACAATATCAACAACTCGGCGTTAATCCCAAACAACAACTCGTCGAAGACTTCCTCGAAAATGTCATTCAAGATTGCGGCCCGGAAAACGAAACCGCTGCCCGTCATCTCCTCTATCGTCTCACCAATAAACAGGGCCATCGTCCCATTAAAGCCTATTCAGAACTGGCCCGAGACTTCAACGACAGCAGTGATGCCCTAGATCTGATTTTAGAAATCTTCGTCAAATCCGGGTTAGTCTCCCTCTTACCCGAAGCCCCTGAACCCCGCTTCCAACTGGTTCATGATTACCTCGTTGCCTTTATTCGTCTCTCGCGGGAACGGGCCGATGTTCAGGCCCAGGCAGACTTACAGGAAACCAACCTGCGGCTAAGTCAGGAAAAAGCCATTCTCAAACAACTGACCCAGGCCCAGGAACGACAACGGCAAACCGATGCCCGCATGAGACGATTTTGGATTGTTGGGGCTGTGGTCTCTTTGCTGGGGGCCGCTGTTCTGGGGGTGGTCGCGAACCTGGCTATCCGCGCTCAAAAAACCGCTGCGATCGCCGAAATTAAAGCCCGCAACGCTGCTGCCCGCGCCTATTTGCCTCTGACCCCACCCGACTCCTTTTCTGCCCTCTTAGAGAGCCTACAAGCGGGGGAACGTTTCGAGCAACTCAAGCCCTCGGACTCAGACCTATTACGGGAGATTGTCCCGCAACTGCAACAATCCCTAGAAGTCACCTTTGAACAAAATCGCATTGAGATTCCCAGCAAAGGGATTCTCGACCTGAGTTTTAGTCCCGATGGCAGTTTTTTGGTCACCGTAGGCTTAGAAAATAGCCTCGATTTCTGGGGACCCGATGGCACTCTACATCAGCGGCTGGCGGCCCATGATAAAGCCGTCACCAGTTTAAGTATCAGTGCCGATGGACAAGCGATTTTGACCGGCAGTGATGATAAAACTGCCAAACTCTGGAGTCATCAGGGCCAGTTATTGCGCGTCCTCGATCATGGTGAGGCGACCGTTACCAGCGTGCAAATTTCCCCCGATGGCCAGACCTTGGCCATCGCCGATGCCGATGGCCAGGTTAAACTCTGGGGAGAAGCAGAAGACCCCGAACAGGTCATCGCCGCCCATGATAACTGGGTTTTAGGCCTGAGTTTTCACCCAGACGGGCAACGCTTCGCCACGGCCAGCCGAGATGGTAGCGTTAAACTCTGGAATCGGGCCAGTGGAACCCTAGCCCAAACCTTAACTCCACAGGAGAGTGGCGTCACCAGTCTGGCCTTTAGTCCCGACGGAATTCGCCTGGCCACCAGTGATGCGGAGGGCAATGTTTGGCTACGACGGGGAGAGAACTATCAAGAGATTCAACGGCTACCTCGGCAACATGATAGTCGCATTCTCGATCTGCGGTTTAGTCCCGACGGCCGGTTTATGGCCACAACCACCGCCGAGGGAACGGTCTATGTTTGGACCGCTGACGGTCAGTTACTGCGAGAGTTACGGGGTCATCGCGATGCGGTTTGGGGGGCCAGTTTTAGCCCTGATGGGACTCGACTGGCTACGGCCAGTTCCGACACCAGTATTCGGTTTTGGCAGCTTCAGCGGGATGTGGAGACGGTGTTGGAGGCGCAACAGGGAGAAGTCTGGGCGGTGGGCTTTTCTCCAGATGGTCGGTTACTGGCTTCGGCCCATGAAGGGGGAACGGTACAGCTTTGGAGTCTTGATGGTCAACCACAGGGAACTCTGGAGGGCCATGAGGATACGGTTGTTAATGTCAGTTTTAGCCCCAATGGTCGTTTTTTGGTCTCGACGGGGGCCGATGATACGGTGCGCTTATGGCAGGTGGGCCAGGCTGAGGCGGTACGGGTTTGGTCGCCGGGCCAGGGGGTTCGCACGGCGAGTTTTAGTCCTGATAGCCGTCAGTTAGTTACGGCCGGGGATGATGGAACTTTAGTGCTTTGGCGGCTGGCTGATGGGGTACGACAACGGACGATTCAGGCTCACTCCGAGGCGGTGAATAGTGTGGCTTGGTATCCTGATGGGACGGGGTTTGTTTCGGCCAGTCGCGATCGCACTCTACGGCGTTGGAATCGCGATGGAACTCGTCAGGCGACGTTTGCAAGTGGTTCGGGTTCTACGGGTTCGGTGAATTGGGTCAGTGTTAGTCCCCGAGGGGATTTGATTGCTTCGGCTAGTTCTGATAATCGGATACGTCTATGGACCTTTGAGGGGGAGTTGTTGCAGGTGATGCAAGGTCATACGGGCCGGGTGAATTGGGTCAGTTTTAGCCCGGAGGGAATGCCCCTACAATTGCTGTCGGGGAGTGACGATCGCACGGTTCGTCTTTGGCAGTTGGATGGGACGAATACGGAGACCTTTGAGGGTCATGGAGATAGTGTGTTGAGTGTGGGGTTTCATCCTCAGCAAGAGTTACTGGCCTCGGCCAGTAAAGATGGTACGGTACGGCTGTGGCTGTTGCCGAGTTGGGGGAATTTGCAAACCTTGTTAAGTCGGGGTTGTGCTTGGGTTCAGGAGTATCTCCACAGTTCTGAACCTTCAGAGGCCCGAGAGGGGCTATCCTGTCAACGTCGTTGAGAGTCTCGGGGGTCTGCACAGAGCGCACAATTGAGATCTCGGTTGACTCCAAGATTGGAGTTGGGGCATTGTCAAGACTACCCTAAAAGGGAACTTGGCTAGATGACTGGCCTGGGTTACATCAAGGTGTTTGCGGGCGCAAATTATGAATCAATTGAGACTGCGACGAAATCTTCAGGGTGTATTGACGTTTTTAAAAAAATGTGCTAAGTACCGTACGCCCAGAATGCCTGAGTATGAGATTTGGCGCGATCGCTTTGTTCGTCATCGCCTCAGTTTAGGAGTTTGGCTGGTGGGATTGGCTTACTCCTCGTTTCTGGTTTTGGAACTGTGGAGTTTATATTTTGACGCCGATTCTTTTGATCCGATGTGGTTAACGACGCAACTGACGACATTGGTGGCCATGATAGGCTGTGGGTTATTGGTGCGATCGCCCTGGGGACAGAAACATAGCGGACTGGTCTTTTTATTGTTCTCGGGAACGGTTAGCCTGATTCCTCTGGTACAACGGGCCTTGGCGGGACTCTTGCAACCGTCTCTACTCGTCTGGCCAGCGATTTTCTTGGGACAGGCTACGCTGATACCGGTTCGTTGGCGACTTCATGTTTTGGCCCAACTGATGACCTTGGGAACCTATTTAATCTTAGACCTCGGGCTAAACATTCCCTCTGAGATTCCTTTGCCCAATTTAACGCCGCTACGATTATGGTTTTATTTGGGTTGGACTTGCATTATCTGTAATCTTTCGGTCTATCTCTATGAACGCCTGCGGCGATCGGAGTTTACGGCCCGTCGCCAGTTGGAGGCCGCCTATCACCGCATCGCCGAGGAACAGGAGCGATCGGAGAAGCTATTACTGAATATCTTGCCCCATACCATCGCCCAACGACTCAAAGAGCAAACTGAATATGTGGCGATCGCCGATAGTTTTAGTCATGCTGGGGTCTTATTTGCCGATATTGTCGGCTTTACCGCCCTATCAACCCGCATTTCTCCGCCGGAGTTGGTGCAACTGCTGAATGAGATTTTTTCTGAGTTCGATCGCCTCGCTGAACTCCATGGCCTCGAAAAAATCAAGACCATCGGTGATGCCTATATGGTGGTCTCTGGCTTACCTGAGACACGCGATGACTTTGCCGAGGCGATCGCCGATATGGCCCTAGATATGCGAGATGCCCTCGTCCACTTCAATCAGCAGCATCACCTCAAAGACTATCCTAACTTCTCAATGCGCGTCGGGATTGCGATCGGACCCGTTGTGGCCGGGGTGATTGGCCTGAAAAAGTTTATCTACGACCTCTGGGGAGATACCGTCAACCTAGCCAGTCGCATGGAATCCCACGGATTACCCGACGCCATCCAAGTCACTGAGGACACCTATAACGTCCTACGAGACCAGTATCACCTCACCTATCGCGGCGAAATCGAGATTAAGGGCAAAGGCAAAACCCCCACCTATCTACTCCTAGAAAAATCGCCAAAACCCTTATCTAGTCAAATCTCTAGTTGTCCCTCTTCACCCCAAAATTCCTAAAATTTGCCAAAAAAAAACGCCCAAGACCGAAGTCTGGGCGTTGCCATCAGGGTGCATCTACTAAACACACTATAGCGGTGAGGGGTCTGACCCCGCAACCCTATTAACAAAACTTTACATTTTGGAGCATAAAAAAGGGCAAGAGGCACAAAGTCGGGAACTCCTCGAAGGGGTCAGGAGTGGGTTATGCCTGTTGCCGCTTGCCGGAAGGAAGAGGGCGACCACAAGGGTGCGCCCCTACGTTGGTTCTCTACAAGGGACGATAGACCCGATAATTGATGCTCGGGAAGATGTTGTCAATGGCTTCGACTTTCTCAATCCAGCCTGAGTCAATCTTGCCCACATGGACATCATCATAGATTTTGTGGAAGCGCATTAAATGAGAACGAGTGCGGCGAACGGCATAAGGGACCATGGTTCCGGTGCGCATGATAAAGGCCCAGTCCGACGATTGCGCCAAAAGCAGTTCTCGGGCCGCCTGATTCAGTGCGCGCCATTCCAACTCATCAGCGGGTTCGCGCTTACTTAACTCAATCATCCGTTCCGTGGCTTTGTGGAGATGGGGATAGACCCAAGCATTGGTGTCATTAAGCCAATACTCATGGAAACCCCGGAACCCCCAACTCGACTGGGACGGTTTACAGACTTGCTGGTTGGGTTGGAGGCGTAAGTAATCGGCCAAGTGGGTCATATCATAGGTATTTTGGTCATACCAAGACTTGCGGAAGAGATAGTCGATGAACCAAGGCCCCTCATACCACCAGTGACCGAATAACTCCGCATCATAGGGGGAGACCACCATTGGCGGGCGACCCATAATGCCATGGAGATGTCCTACCTGCCGTTCGCGGTTGAACATGAAATTCGAGGCGTGTTCTGCCGCTTTCTCCCGCGCCCAATAGGGGTCATAGAGGGCTTTCTGGCTTAAATCTAGCCCCCGTCCGGTGATTTTGTGATATTTAATGCCGGTGTTTTTCCGTTGACCGTTGGGCATGATGTAGGGCTTGATGTAGTCATACTCAGCTTCCCAACCTAAGTCCTTGTAGAACTCCCGATATTCCGGCGCACCGGGATAGCCCACTTCCGAGGACCAAACCTGTTGTGAGGATTCATGGTCGCGGGCAAACACCGCCACGCCACTTTCGGTGAAGATGGGGGCATAGGTGCCAAAACGGGGCCGAGGGCGGGCATAGAGAATGCCGTGACCATCGGTGAGAAAATAGCGTAGGCCCGCATCGGCAATTAGGCGCTCTAAGCCTTCAAAATAGGCGCATTCGGGCAGCCAAATCCCACTGGGGGGGCGGCCGAAGTTTTCTTCGTAATGTTCGGCGGCGACCTTCAATTGCGCCCAAACTGCCTGGGGATACATCTTCATCAAGGGCAGATAGCCGTGGGTGGCGCCGCAGGTGATGATTTCGAGGTTGTTGCTATCGAGGAATTGTTTGAAGGCTAAGACCAGGTCGCCCTGGTATTTTTCCCAAGTTTTGCGCGTTTCGGCAAATTCGCTGGCGTAATGTTCGGCGAGATAGCGCAGATGACCGTTATGCTCGTTGTGGACGATCTCTTTTTCAATGAGATCTTGCAGTTGCGCTAGGTGAGCATCGTAGCGCTCTTGTAAGAGGGGGTCTCGTAGCATGGACAGTAACGGCGGTGTCATGCTCATGGTCATCTTAAAGTCGATGCCATCGTGCTGGAGACCTTCAAAAACCCGCAGCAGGGGGATATAGGTCTCGGTAATAGCCTCATAGAGCCATTCTTCCTCTAAGACATAGTCGCTTTCGGGGTGTCTGACGAAAGGAAGATGGGCATGGAGAACTAGAGAAACGTAGCCAGTAACCATAGGATTTATCGTGGGAGATTCGTGGTGAACGGTAAAACAGCCTCGGGCGATAACAGAAACGAGTCAGGAGGGCGATCGCTCCTGAAATCTAATTCCTATCATCATAGTGGACGAGTTGACCTCGTGAACTACGGCTGTAGAAATCAAAGATTCCCATAGCAGTTCCCGACTCAGCAAACTCCTGAACCGTAGTTTTCTTGCGACTTGCGTGAGCTGTATCCTTTTAATTCGGCTTAAGACTGGCATCAAACCAAATTTCCTTATACCGCAACCCATGGCCGCAAAAATCCCCCGCTTCCATGAAAGCGAAGGATTTTTGTTGGTTGCAATACGGTCAAGGCCCAGATTTAACCGGATCTGCCATCTACCTCCCTATTTTGGTGCTGCCACCACAATCAGCGTAGCGAGTAGCACGGCCACTGAAGTAGCAGGCACCAAGAAGAGAACACGACGGTAAACAGCGGCACTACGGTCAACAACATCGGGAACAGGCGATCGCAGTTGCCCAGATTGCAGCAGCCGGTCACGGTGATGGCTATCATAGCGAGCCATGCGAGCAAAGGGCAGCTCACCCTGACCCCGTTGGGGCAAGATGCGGCGACGTTGGTAGGGGACGCAGGCATCACCAAAATGAGTGGAATACTCGTCACCCTCAAGCAGAGCATTCACAAAACCCGTCAGTCCTTTCGTGGCTAGCACAATCGACCAGGCTAGGGTTTCCCGCTGATTATAGACCGATCGCCCCAGCACCCGCTGAATACAAAGTTCGACAAAGCGATAGTTGCTATTGGTATCGAACACGAGCCGCCGAAACGAGTCAGACAGAAGCAGTCCACGAATAAAATCGCGCACCATCAACTGGCCATTACACAACTGGGACTCCAGCACGATCTGGCGATGGGCCACAATCATCTGTTGTTCGTTAAAAATCTGCCGATAAGCCGCCTGAATCAAGTTATCCATGTCCGAACGATCCGGTGTACCGTCCGAGGAAAACAGTCTCGGCTGCTCATCTCCGGGAATTTCAAAGTTCTGAACCCGCTGGTTTTGACTGGAGGGAGAATAATCGAGTAAAGGAATTGTCATGGTGGAGAAGTCAAGAGGTCAAGAGAGATTCAAACGTCAAGAGATGGGGAAGTCACCCAAATTTCCCCACCTCTTCACAGCATTACCCCAATCCTGCCCGCTGAATCTCAAGCAGAATAAAGCAGGCAAAGATCACGCCGCCGAGGCCGCCGACTAGGAAGCCCGAGGTAAAGAGGCTCCAGTCCTTGTAGGTGGTGATGTTGCCAGGGAGTTCGCCCCTGGGTTTGCTGCGGCCCCCGAAGACAGCACGGCCGTAAACGAAGAGGCAGAGGCTGAGAATGATCACCAGGCCAGATGCACTGCCGAAACCGGCGGGGAGAGCGTAGTCAGTGTCGCGCAGGGGGCCAAGCTTGAGGAATGGCCCTAGCAGCAGATACCCGTGGGCCATGCCGATCTCTAGGCCTCGGGCAATGGGGGCAAGCCCTGGGCGGTAAATGGGCAAGTTTTTAACCCAAGTGAGGGTGAGACTGCTGCTGTTGAGAGGCGTGGCCAAGTTGCCCTGTTGGGGGTTTTGGCGGAAGGGCTGGACAATTCCCTGTACCAGGGGGCCATCGTTGAACTGGGTGTCACCGTAGAGGGAATTGGCGTTGAACCGCATTTGGCTAAAGTTGTAGCCAGCGGCAATGGCCCGCGATCGCAGCCCATGCCAGAAATGCCCCGCCAACAGTAGACTGGCGAAGATAACATGGGCCAGCATCAGCCAGGTCCGAGTGGTAATCATCCCATCAACTGTGGTCGTAGCCACGGGGCCATAGAAGACCTCGGGGTACACCGTGCCGTTAACCCAAACAAAGTAGGCAGCGAAAAAGCCCATGTAGGCTAGAGCCGCCTGGCTGTAGGCTAAGTAGGCTTCCCCAGACCAAACCAACAGGCCCTTAGCCCAGCGGGTTGGCTCGGTGCGAATATGCCAAATGCCCCCCAGGATACAGATAGCTCCTACCCAGAGATGGCCACCAATCACATCTTCTAGGCTATTGACCGCTGCCATGCCCTTGAGGGTCCAGCCGTCAGGGGTAATGCCCACCAAGTAACCGAAGATAGTCAGGGGGTTGAGGGTGGGCTGGGTAATTTGGCGCACATCGGCGATCGCCGGATCGTAGAGACCACCAAAGACCGTCGCCTTCAGCACCAGTAGCAAGGCTCCCATCCCCAGCAACACTAGATGAATCCCCAAAATTGAGGTCATCTTGCGGCCATCCTGCCAGTTGTAGCCAAAGCCTTTCCTGTCGAGCCTGTCGGGGCCAAGCACCGCATGGTACACCCCCCCGGCCCCCAACACGGCAGAGCTAATTAAATGCACCACCCCAATGACGAAATAGGGATAGGTGTTGACAATTGTGCCACCGGCGCTGACCCCAATGCCTAGGGTCGCCAAGTGGGGCAGCAAAATTAACCCCTGGTCAGACATCGGTAGGCTCGGGTCAAAGCGCGACAGCTCGAACAGAGTCATGGCTCCGGCCCAGAGTACAATCAGCCCGGCATGGGCCACATGGGCTCCCAACAGCTTGCCTGACAGGTCAGCAAACCGAAAGTTACCAGCCCACCAGGAATAGGGGTTGAAGGAGTCTTCCACATAATTTGTGGCCAGAGCGGTATCGGTGGAAAAGCCAAGGGGCTTGAGGGGATTGCTTTCAGTAACAGTCATCGTTAGCTCACCTGTCCTCGCATTGACCGCACAACTTTACCTTCCTTAAAGCTGTAGCCCGCTGCCCGCAGAGCATGGAAGAGATGGCCCTGCAAAAAGAAGAACCCGAGCCAGAAGTGGGCATTCGCCAGCCACACCCGAGCCGTCAGCACTCCATCGGCGCTTTTGAAGACCGGAAAGCGGTTAAATACTAGCTGCAACGGGGGGCCATAAAACTCCGTGGGAAATACCAGGGTATTGACGGACACAAACAGCGTGGCGATAAAGGCCATCAGGCTCACTGCCCCGATGCTGTAGGACAGATAGGCTTCCCCCGACCAGACAAACAGCCCTTTAGCCCAGGACCGAGGACGGGTACGCATATGCCAGATGCCTCCCAGAATGCACATGAAGCCCACCCAAATGTGGCCACCGACGACATCTTCTAAGTTGTCAACACTGGCCAACCAAAACCGGCCTTGAGTGCCAAACAAATAGCCAAAAATCGTTAGCGGATTCAGGGTGGGACTACTAATCACCCGCACCTGCTGCACAGTTGGGTCATAGAGACCACCAAAGCTGATGGCCTTAGCCACCAGTAAGAAGGCTCCTAATCCCAGTAGGATCAGGTGAATCCCCAAAATGGTGGTCATCTTGTCGGTGTCATCCCAGCGGTAGCCAAAAAAGGAAAACTTGTTCTCTAGCTTGGCCGGCCCCCGGAGGGCATGAAAAATACCGCCGGCCCCCAAAAAGGCTGAGCTAATCAGATGCAAGGCCCCAATCACAAAGTAGGGATGGGTATCCAGAATCTGGCCGCCGTCGCCCACTCCCCAGCCCAGCCGGGCCAGGTTGGGTAGCACAATTAGCCCTTGCTCATACATCGGGCGTGCCGGGTCAAACCCCGCCACTTCAAACAGGGTAATGGCCCCGGCCCAAAACACGATCAGCCCGGCATGGGCGACATGGGCGCCGAGCAATCGCCCCGACAGATCTACAAGCCGGGCATTACCCGCCCGCCAGGGGATTTGAGATGTTGACTCCGTTGCAATGGTCATCAGTAGAACCTCCTTTTTTTGATTCGTTATTTGATCGGTTAATCGGTGGTTTGGGGAATCGGGGGCTAGGGATAGGTTGCCAGGCCTTGAATGGCAAACCCCTAATACCTGACATCCCCTACTCCATCCCCATATCCAGAGAATTCCTCATGCCTGACTCGTTGGCCATCACGTCAAAGAACGTGCCCCAAGCCATGCCTCGGGCGGTGGCGCGAGCGCGGAAGGCGTGCCAGAGGTGGCCGATTAGAGCCAAAAAGCCTAGTCCGGCATGGACGCTGGCCAGGGCAGCACGGACAGAGGGGTTACTGTTGAGGGGGCCGTAAAAGACGCTGGGGTAGGCGATGTCGTTGACAGAGACAAAGACAGCGACACTCAGTCCGGCGATCGCCAAGGCCCCTAAGCTATAGCTGAGATAGGCTTCCCCTGACCAAATCAGGCGTTGTTTGGCCCAGGCAAAGGGTTTCGAGAGGATGTGGAAGATACCGCCGCCTAGGCAGAGTAGGCCCACCCAGAGGTGACCGCCGACGACATCTTCGAGGTTGTCAACGCTGGCCATTCCAGCCCAAGTCCAGCCGTTGGGGCCAAAGCCAAACAGGTAGCCAAAGATGCGCACTGGATTCAGGTTGGGTTGGACGAGCCGCACTTGATCGACCAAGGGGTCGTAGAGACCGCCAAATTGGCTGGCCTTGAGCACTAGCAGCAGCGCCCCGATGCCTAGCAACACTAGGTGAATGCCCAGAATGGTGGTCATTTTGGCGCCATTGTGCCAGCGGTAGCCGAAGCCCTTTTCATCGAGTCGCTCTGGCCCGAGAACGGCATGGTAGAGACCCCCGGCCCCCAGCACGGCGGCACTCACGAGATGCACCATGCCAATGGCGTAGTAGGGGTAGGTATCGATCACCTGACCCCCTTCTCCCACTCCTAGTCCTAGGGTGGCTAGGTGGGGCAGCAAGATTAGCCCCTGGTCGTACATGGGTAGTGCCGGGTCAAACTGAGACAGCTCAAACAGAGTCATGGCCCCGGCCCAAAACACGATCAGGCCGGCGTGGGCCACGTGGGCACCTAGCAGCCGCCCCGATAGATCTTTGAAACGATCATTGCCGGCTAACAGGGGGGCGTCCACCTCATCGGTGGCGCGAAATGACCAGCCTAGCGATCGCATCAAAGGCATCCAAAACAGTCCTTCTGCCATCAATACCTCCTCTTTGGGTCAATCATAATTTTTTATTGTTGCTAGTAAAAATCAATAAGAATCGAAAGAGGCTTCGTCCTTTACCGACACCCCAAGCCGCAGCCTGTTGAGTAACACGCAATGGAGCTAACTCAGATATGCCTTAAAAAAACAAGGGTTTCGCGGTATGCTCTACGTCATATCCCCTCGGGGAGTCCGAGTTGCTAGGACGAGCCGATTCGATACTATTGATTTAGCTTGTCAATAGGCATTTCATCACAAATTGGATTAATTCTCAATAATTTGCTGATTAAGTTTTGTTGCTTGCCAAGCTATGGGGCCAAGCTATTGGCTGGGAGAGTATCGGTTTGAAGGGCCGCGAGGAAGCCAGGTAAGCCTGGGGAAACTCGCTTTGACATAAGTTGTCATCGTCGATGCAAGGGGAGAGGGGATATGATTAAATCAACATGGCATCGGGATGGGGTCTGGTTCCCTCCTGGCCGTCTCTGCCTCTTGGCATCCTCGCCGCTGTCCACTCCGCGTTTGGTTGGAATCTCTTATGAGCGCAACTCCCGGTAAGTTACTTGCTCAAGCAAAACAAGGCGATCCTAAGGCGATCGCCGCCCTGATGAATCGCTCGACTGAATCGAAAGGTATTTCGGTCAAAGCCTCCCTCAAAGAGCGCTGTTTACAAGTTCTGTTTGAAGGAAATGTTGTGCCGCATCAGGACAAAACGATGGAGTTTGTCCGCGAGGGAATGGCCAAACTGCAAGTCGAAGCGGTCGATCGCGTGAAAGTCTATGGCCGCCAAGTGGGGCAAGAAACCCCGGTTTGGCAAGATGAGATTGTTCTGGCCAGTTCTAATCCTTTTGATGAGGAGACTGATGATCTTGATTTGGGAGAGTCCGATTATGACGATCCCTCGGCCATCTCGGATACGGATTTTCCTGAACCCCCTGTTGGGGCGGACTCGTTTCTCGATGAGGATGGGGAACCGGGGTTTGAGGCGGCGCTCGATGGGGATTATGATGACGACTTCGATGCTGAGGAGCCGGTTTTAGCTGATGAAGACGATGAGGGAGCTGAGGCGGACTCGAACTCGCAGCAGAAGAAACCTGGCGTGACTCTCGCGGCGGTGCTAGCGGTGTTGATTTTGCTGATTCTCGGGGGAGGCTACTACGTTTACAGCTCTCGCCCGGAACTCCTCGACGCCTTGCCCTTTTTTGGGGTCGATGAGGATGGCAATGTTGAGTTTAACCCGTCGCTCGATGCTGGGGAGAGTGGGGGGGAAACCGATGGGGAGACTCCACCGGCTGAGGAGGGGGAGACGGCTCCAACTCAGACGCCAACTGAGACTCAAACTGAAGCGCCTGTTGATCCGTTTTCTTTGGCGGTGAGGGCGGCGATTGAGGCCTCGGAAAAAACCCAGTCGGCTCAATCGACTGAAGAATGGCAAGAAATTGCTGAACTCTGGGAAACGGCGATCGCCCAAATGGAGGCGGTCCCGGAAGATCATCCCCAATATGATGTGGCTCAAGATCGCGCCGAGTCGTATCAAGATAATCTGCAATATGCCCAGCAACAGGTGCAATAACCCACCCCCTAAACTTGTCCGCGATCGCTAGACGTTTCAACAGGAGCATCAGATAAATGGCACGGAAATCATCCGATTCGACTTGGCTCGATTCTGTAGAGGGATTATCTCTGGTTGGGGTGGTGTTGGGAACTGCCGCGACTTTAGTGTTTCAGCAGTTGGTTTATGTGTCGGCTCCTCTAGCTCTGGCTTTGGTGATGAATTTTGTCAATCGGCAACGCCATGAGGAGGAACTCGAACGCAATTTAGGCGATCGCGTGGTGGAAACTCGCCTCGATGTCGAACGCCAATTTGAGGAAGAACTCTCACGGGTACGAGAGGAGTCCACTCGCGCCGACGAGGAAGCGGTCCTCCCCCCTCAGATGGATTTATCGGGGGTTCACGAACAACTCGAACACTTACAGGTGCAGACACAACAGCCAATGGTCGCGGTGGCGGAACTTCAGCAACAGATTAGTCTATTATCGACTCAGGTTGCTGCCGCTTTAGGGAATTTAGAGCAGGTTGGTACTGAAGTGGCTCAGGGAATGCTTCAAGGAATTGTGGAGAGGTCCCAAGAAACCGGGTCTATCTCTGATTCAACCTCTGATTCAGCGGCGGTCGGCGTTTCGTCTCCAGACGAGTTTTGGCAGCACTATCATCAGGGAGTACGTCGGTTTACTCAAGCGGATCTGGCCCAGGCGAATTTGAGTCAACAGCGCGAGTATCTCAATGGTGTGGATTTGAGCCAGGCGAATCTCCGAGGTGCGAACTTGGTGGGGGTTAATCTCGGTGAAGCCAGGTTAACGGGGGCGATTTTGGATGAGAGTCAGTTGGATTATGCCAATTTGAGTCGATCGCAGCTGGACCAAGCCAGTTTGGTTGGGGCCAATCTGCGCGGGGCCAATCTGCGTCGGGCCAATCTGCGGGACGCGAATTTGGAAAACGCCGATCTCTCCTATGCTGATTTAACAGACGCTCAGTTCGAGGGTGCGAACCTCAAGGGAGTCAAGTTTTTCCGCAGCCGAGGTCAGGAACAGGCTTTAACACCTAGCCTAGTGGCGGTCAGGGCTGACCTGTCTCGTTAGAAAAACCCGAGATAATATTCTGTTAACCTATCCCTGATAACATTTGTGAAGTATGGTCTAATAGTACCCAGAAGTCCCTGTTATCGCGGAATACAGTTTTTTGTATGGTAGCGGGACGATTTTCTTGGGATACTTTATAGATGGACTTCAATCTAAGAGGTGTGAGAGTGAAAGACGTAACCCGTTCCACAATTTTTCCATCCCTGCTGCTTCGGTTCTCTCCGGTGCTGTTGGGACTGTTCGTTCTGCCCTGGGCCACGGATGTGGCGGCTAAAGAGGTGACTGCCTCGATGGAGAAATCTCAAGGGGCAGCCCCCACGACGACGAAAGGACTTGAGAGTGAGGCGATCGCCCCTGAGACGCCCCAACTGTCTCAAGTGATGAGCGTCAATGACTTTTCCCTCGAAGAGAACAATGCTTCTCTCGATCAAGTGACTTCCGTCTCCCAGTTGTCCGACGTACAACCGACGGATTGGGCATTTCAGGCTTTGCAATCCCTGGTTGAACGCTACGGTTGTATCGCTGGGTATCCTGACGGAACCTTCCGAGGCAACAACTTTATGACTCGTTATGAGTTTGCTGCTGGTCTCAATGCTTGTTTAGATCAGATTGTGGCCATTGTCGGTGACGGAGACAGCCTCGATCCCAGTGATTTGGCCACCATTCGCCGCTTACAAGAGGAATTTGCCGCTGAATTGGCAACGTTGCGCGGTCGTGTTGATGGCTTGGAAGCTCGCACGGCGGAACTTGAAGCCAATCAGTTTTCCACCACCACCAAGCTGAATGGGGAAGCCATTTTTGCGGTTTCGGATACCTTTGGCAATGCGATCGGTGCCGATGAAGACCTCACCCAAACTCAGTTGGCCTATCGGGTGCGGTTGAACTTTGATGCGAGTTTTAGTGGCCGCGATCGCCTACGGGTTCGCCTGCAAGACCGCAACCTTGAGCATTTCGACGGAGAGTTTACCGGAACCAACATGACCCGGATGGGGTTTGCCGGAACCACCGATGGTGTGGAAATCGATGACCTTTACTATCGTTTCCCCATCGGCGATAATTTCCGGGGGTATTTCGCGGCTAGCGCAGGTGCCAGTGACATTGTCAATATCTTTGCTCCTCAATCGAGTAGCGGTAGCGGTGCTGTGTCTCGCTTTGGGCGCTACAATCCCCTATTCCGTCTGGCAGGGGGTGCTGGTGGTGCGATTCAGGGTCGCTTCGGTAATCTTGGCTTAGATCTTGGATATCTGGCCGGTAATGGCAGCAATCCTGCACCTAAAAATGGCTTGTTTAATGGTGAGTTCGGTGCGTTCGCCAACCTCACCTATGCCCTCAGCGACGCCATCGACTTGGGGGTTTCCTATCACCGTAACTATGCCCCCAGTGGTGATGTGAATCTCTCAGGAAGTACCGGAAGCAGTCTCGCCAGTAATCCCTTTGGCAGTGATGTGGCGGTGGCCTCCGATTCTGTGGGCGCTCAGTTCCGCGTCGGACTCGGTGCGATTGATTTCTCAGGTTGGTTCGGTTTTACCTGGGCCAATGCTCAGAATGACGCCAATGGCTTCCAAGATGGCGACCAAGCTGAGGTGATCAACTACTCTGTGGCTTTGACGGCCCCGGATTTAGGTGGCGACGGAAACCTGGCTGGGCTAGTTGTCGGGGTTCCTCCCCAAGCGACGCGGGTTGAAAACTCTGATCCAACTCTTTTAGGACTCGAAGATACCGACACCTCGATCCATATCGAGGCTTTCTATCGCTATCGCCTCAATGACAACATTGCCATTACCCCAGGCTTCTTTGTCATCACCAACCCGGAACACAATGACAATAATGACGCTCAGTGGGTCGGAACGCTCCGGACGACCTTTAGCTTCTAGGACTCTCCTAGAGCCATCCGAGAATCTCGATCGTTAAATTTAAGTTATCCCTCACCAACTTGAGGCGGGTTCCCAGCCCGCCTTTTTTTGTTTCAGCCTTAACTATATCTGTTTGCATTAGTCTAGCAGCCTTAGGGACGGTTTTGTCAACTATGTCGATAAATTTAATGAAATTATAGGGCATTTATTGATAATACTATCAATCTATGATAGGTAAATTCGGGGTCTCAATCGAGGCTGCTGACTGGCTGCTTCAGGCTAAATCCTTTGTATAGAGCGTAATACAGGTATTTTATGTCGAATTTCTGAGGGTGGCGATCGCACCTCCGGGTCAAAACTCAATCTAAATTTATGAAATCAGTTGACAAAACTTACTGTTTGACTCATGATTGCTATTGCTATCTATTTTCAATAAAAAACGACCGGCGCAAGCCTTTACAGGACGAGCCACTTAGGCAATAATGAGAATCATTATCTAAATTAAGCTCGCCTCGGGCTGTTGACTGGTGGTTGTTGGAATGATGGCCGTTTCAAGTTGTGTGAGTATCGTGAACGAGGAACCTAGTAATCGTGTCTAATTTGTGGTGGAAAGCCCTAACGGGAAGTGCCAGTCTCTTGAGTCTTCTGGCCCTGTCAAACGTGGCTCACAGTCAAGAACTGTCCCTTGATGAGTTGACCCTCTCAGAGTCGTCGCAGTCTTTAGATCAAGTTACCTCAGTCTCCCAGTTGTCTGATGTACAACCGACGGATTGGGCGTTTCAGGCTTTGCAATCCTTGGTTGAACGCTACGGTTGTATCGCCGGGTATCCTGACGGAACCTTCCGGGGCAACAACTTCATGACCCGGTATGAGTTTGCCGCTGGTCTCAATGCCTGTTTAGATCAGATTGTGGCCATTGTGGGCGGAGGAGACAGCCTCGATCCCAGTGATTTGGCCACCATTCGCCGCTTACAAGAAGAAT
>CAZXWM010000017.1:2821-23506 GCA_964644215.1 uncultured Phormidium sp. | reverse complement strand
GTTCGTACTGCTCTTGGGTTCCTCTTAGTTTGGCCTCAAATACCAGCATGACACCATTCAGTCACTTGACGTGATTTTGCCACATTATACTACAGTTGTAATCTTTGATTCAACGTGAGCCTTCTCGCGGATTAAGGTAAGGAGACCCACAAAAAAAGGAGGGAACTATCCCTCCTGTGGTTCATCAACGCTCTGCGGTCAGGGCTAGGGGACTGGCCAGACTTAAACTTGAGTGCGATCGGTTAAAATTTCATAGCCATCATCTGTCACCAAAACCGTATGCTCAAACTGGGCTGAGAGAGCATTGTCAACGGTGACAGCCGTCCATTTATCACTGAGAATACGGTTATGCTTGGAGCCTTGATTGACAATTGGCTCAATGGCCAGGGTCATCCCAGCTCGAAGTTTCACGTTGGGCATTTCTCGGGTGCGGAAGTTAAAGACGGAGGGTTCCTCGTGGAGATTGCGACCGACACCATGGCCCGTAAATTCTTCGACGACACTGTAGCCATGAGCTTCAACATGATCTTGAATCGCCCCGGCTAAGTCGAGCAGGTACGCGCCGGACTTGACTTGTTCGATCCCTTTATAGAGCGCTTCTTCGGCGACTTTAATCAAACGCGCGGCTTCGTCGCTGACTTCACCAACGGCGATGGTGATGCAGGAGTCTCCATGAAAGCCTTGGAAAAAGGCTCCGGTATCGACTTTGAGGACATCTCCTGGGCGAATCACTTTTTTCTTGTTGGGGATACCATGGACGACTTCGTTATTAACACTCGAGCAAATCGAAGCCGGGAAGCCGTGGTAGCCTTTGAAGCTGGGTTTGGCGTCCATTTCGCGAATCCGCTTTTCGGCATGAGCATCGAGATCGGCGGTGGTCATTCCGGGTTCGACGAGTTCTGAGATCTCTTTGAGGACGGTGGCGACGATTTTGGCTGATTGTCGCATGATCTCGATTTCCCGCTTCGATTTGATTTCGATGCGGCGACGTTGCTTTTTGAGTCCGGGGAGTTGGGAGGTTTGACGGGAGGGTTTGCTGGGGGTGGGAGCGGAGAGTAAGTCGCTGAAGATATTCATGGAGTCTTAAAGTTCAGGTGGGTTTGAGGTGATTCGTTGATCTCGAAACTCGGAGACAAGGAAACTCAGATATCACCTTGGGGAAAGCGGTCTTTTCCTAAGTTAACAGATTGCACCGGTTAAACCGACTCTGATGACCTGGCGCGGATGGTGAGGGTTCCGGTCATTCCAGCTTCGGCGTGACCGCTGATGGTACATTCGAGGTGATAGTCTCCGGGTTTTTCGGGTACGAAGACCCATTCGGCTTCGGCGTTGGGTTTGAGTTCGAGTTCGCGCAGGGTTCCTTTGACTTCTACGCCGGCGGCTTCGACTTTGCGCGTCCAACTGGCGGCGGCGAAGTTGGGAGAGCTGAAGTAGTGTTTTTCGGGACTGGGGTTGTCTAAGATGAGTTTGTAGGTTTGGCCGGCGATGAGATCGAGCTGGTTGGGATAGAACTTAAGCTGTCCTTGGCGATCGCCGAGCTGAATGTGAAGTTCTGTGGCGTTGAGGCGGGCTAGTTGCGGCGCGATATTGGTCACATCGGCTTGGGCTAGGGGGGGATTGAGGAGGGCGATCGCCAGCCAAAGACTTAGACCGCCTAGGAGACGGGCGATCGCCCCTAGGGAAATGTCAGAAATTTTTAGCATCGTTACAACTCGTAATTATTTTCTGCTATTATTCCTTAGCTTCTCTTAATAGTATAGGCGCTTACCTGTTCTCGGACATCCCTGGCTGCTATGGCTGCCTTCAACACTGAAATACGATTCAACGATTATTTAAGTTCAAATCGGGGATCAGCCCCCTGTTTTCGACGCTCCTCAAGTTGGGATCGAGGTTTGAGCCGTTATCTTCCATTTGCGGCTCTCGTGAGCGCTAATTTTCATGAATAAGCTTTAAGCTACGTTGAGTTTATGTAATATATGTTTAGTTTTTTTTAAAAACTTCTTATCTCTCAATTGATCGAGACAGTGAAATAACAGAAGTGTTCACGAGTTTAATGTCCAAATAAGCCATCTGCGGTCAGTCACGGTTGGCGTTCATCTCGCTCAAGCGCGTATCAATATACCCTTGACGGCTAAGGAGTCCCCAGTTAGGTCAAGCCGCCTGACTCGCCTAAAGCCAAGATTTTATGCTGGCAATGTCGGCAATTCCCTCAATCAAGTCGGTGTTGTTATCAGTTTTCTGCCCAATTCATACCTGTTTTTAAGTATCCGTGTTTATACGGAGACCAATATCAATACTAATACGGAGAAAAGATGGAGTAGAAAAATGGACATACTAGAGTCTTAATTAACCTGCCAAATTATTTGACAATTCGTTCAAACACTCTATACAATGAATAAGTCAAGGTTAAGTCACACTTGCAAGAGACTCAAGCCTATAGCCCCAACTAAAATACCTCTGCCTAAGGGCATAGATTAGGAAATTTCAACAAAATCTAACGCTGAAAGTTGAAGATTGTGTAAAGCTTTAAGAAACTGTAGTCTTTATTACCTTCTCTTCTGAGGTAAGGGTGTTAGTTTGAACCTAGTCAGAGTATTAGAACAAATCGAAACATTCTCTAGGAAACACATTCTCGAACGAATCGAAACATTCTCTAGGAAAACAGATTAGGGGTTTTATCATGAACGCACAGACATTAACTCCCCAGAAGATGGACGACCTTCTCAAGTCCCCGGTAGTTTTGTCCCAGGACAAGATTCTGGTGATTGACGATTCGCCTTGCTTACTGGCGGCAATGTTACGAAAATACGGCTACACAGTCGTCACAGAAACCGAGAGCCACCGCGCTCACGGAGCCGTTGTAGACCAGGCTCCGGATCTAATTTTGCTTGACATTAATATGCCCGGCGCAGATGGCTATTCCGTCTGCACAACCCTCAAAGCTTCTGCCCAGACCCGTGATATTCCGGTGATCTTCGTCAGCGCCCGTAACGAAACCCTGGACAAAATCCGGGCGTTTCAGGTGGGTGCAGCCGACTATGTCAGCAAACAGTTCCAGTTTTCCGAGACGCTGGTGAGAATCGAGACCCAACTCAATCAAAGACGGCTTCAGAAACGGCTGATGGCTTCAGAAGCCCAAGCCCGAGAAAAATCCGAACAACTGACTCGGGCCTTGGCCCAAATCCAAGAGACCCAATCGCAACTGGTTCACCAAGCGAAGATGTCAAGTTTAGGACAGTTGGTGGCGGGAGTGGCCCATGAGATTAACAATCCGGTGAACTTCGTCTATGGCAACTTGACCTATATTGCCGAGTACACCGAACATCTAATGGAGTTGTTGGGCTTGTACCAACAGGCGTTTCCGGACCCCACGCCTGAGATTGACGAGAAGATCGAAGAAGTGGATTTAGAGTTTATTGAAGCGGATTTACCCCGCCTGGTTGGCTCGATGCGGGTTGGAACCGAACGTATCCAGGAAATTGTCCGCTCTCTGCGCAACTTCTCTCGTCTCGATGAGTCGGATCTCAAGTCCGTGGATGTGCATCAGGGACTAGAAAATACCTTGGTGATTCTGCAACATCGCCTCAAGGCCAGCGGCGATCGCGCCGAGGTGAATATCGTCCGCTCCTACGAAGATTTGCCGCTCGTCGAATGCTATGCAGGACAGTTAAACCAAGTGTTTACGAACATCTTGGCCAACTCAATTGATGCCCTCGATGAGAAACGCAAGCAAGCCAGCGATGATGGGGCAGCCGAAGCGCCTCAAATTACCATTGAGACGAAGCGAGTGGGTCTCGATCGCATCCGGGTGGTGCTCGCCGACAATGGCGAAGGAATGCCAGAATCGGTGCGTCACCGCGTTTTTGATCCCTTCTTCACCACCAAAGACGTTGGAGTCGGCACTGGCTTAGGGATGTCCATTAGTTATCAGATTGTCACTGAACGTCATCGCGGGCAGTTATGCTGCGATTCTGGATTGGGCCAAGGAACTCGCTTTGAGATCGAACTGCCGCTGCGGGCAGCCAAAAACGGTCCGATGGCGGAAAACCGCTATGGCAATACTGGCTCTGAGTCCGTCACTCCGATTGCTGTTAACGTTGGGGAGTTTCAACAGGCGTCTTGAATTGTTGCTTTGAGTTAAATCATCCTAACCCTCACCCTAGAGTTCTCAGTTCTCGTAAGAACTCTAAGGGCAACCCATCAGAATCGGCGATAAAGGCTACTTCATAGAGCCGAGCGCCGATTTGTTGCTGTTCAGGGTCGAGTAGCACCTTGAGGGGGCTAATCTGTTGGGGGTTCTCCGCCGCCGCTTGCTCAAATTGTTGACGTAGGCTCTCTAGCCAGGTGGGTAAGTCTTGTCCCATCTCGGCCAGGAGATCACTGAGATCAAAGGAGAGATGATAGTAGCCCACATAATGCTCATCGCCAAAAGCATCTGGTGCTGGTTTCGGTTGCGGAATCTCGATCAGCTCAATCCGTCCCGTTAAGCCTTCGAGCCAACAGGCCAGGGTGTAGCCGGTTGTAAAGCGTTCACAGACTTGAAAGCCGAGTTGTTCATAGAAGGCGATCGCGCGGTGAATGTCTGCTGTGCGAATGGAGGCGTGGTGCATAGAAAACAGCGAGAGAGAGACGGTATCAGAGTAATCCCCAGGGCGATATCCCTAGTCAAATAGGCGAAAGTAGGGATAGCGCACCGGAACGCCGGGTTCTTTTTCTAAATCAAAATTAATCACATCCCAGCAAGGGTCATCTTTGGCTTCAGGGCTAAAGCTGACGGGAAGTCCGTAGAGTTTGCTGAGGGAACTGTCGCCGCGATCGCGCCAGGGGCTGCTACGGTCTAAGTAAGCGGCCATCAACTCTCGATAGCGAGTCGCAATGACAATACGAGTAGCCCGGTAGCCTTGAGTGTAGAGGCGATCGAGGGCTTCGTGAATTTCAAAGCGAATCCCGTCAGGGTGAGTATGTTGACGGTACCACTCGTGATTCCATAAACGCCAATGTCGGTTGGATTGGAGATGCACCAGTTCCCCGGTTTTGGGATCGGCTTCGAACGCACCATGACGAGGACAGAGATAGGTATCTGTCAGGGTCAACGCCGGAATCTTTTGCCGACAGTGGGGACATTCAATCTCCGGTCCAAAGATGGGATACTGAGAGCTTGGATCGGTAAAATAGTCCATGCAATAATCGTACTCACTCGACGATAGACAAGAACCGGGGTAGCGTCGGCCAACCCTGCCAGATCTCTGACGGCAGCGGGGCCTCTCGCTAACGGTTTTTGTTTACTCACTATCTTAACCTGCCTGTGAAGTTCTGCTGCTGAGGCAAAATTGTTCATTGTTCATTGCCAAGTTCATTGCCAAGTTAATTGCCAAATTATGAACGCCCCTCAATTTCCTGCTAATCTCCCCAATTCTGACTACTGGCCGCCGGTGGATTGCTCTCAGGCCAGCTTTGTGGCTGCTAATGCAACGGTTTTAGGGGATGTAACCCTAGAGGCGGGGGCTAGTGTTTGGTATGGGGCGGTAATTCGAGGCGACGTGGTTAAGATTCGCGTGGGTGCGTCGAGTAATGTCCAGGATGGGGCAATTTTACATGGAGATCCTGGAGAACCTTTGGTATTAGAGGAGTTGGTTACGGTGGGCCACCGGGCGGTGATTCATAGTGCTTATATCGAACGAGGTTGTTTAGTGGGGATTGGGGCCACGATTTTGAATGGGGTACGGGTGGGCGCGGGGAGTATTATCGGGGCTGGGGCCTTGGTGACGAAGGATGTACCGCCGCGATCGCTGGTGTTGGGGGTTCCCGCCAAGCTAGTGCGGCCTGTGTCCGAGGAGCAGGCGACTGATTTAATAGATCATGCTCGTAAGTATGAGCGTTTGGCTCAGGTTCATGCTGGAACTGGCTCGGATTTAGGGTTTCATGGCTGAAACCGCCTCCTGGGATGAAGTTGAGGTCGTTCTGTGAAGGCGATTTCAGCGAAAGCCTCGGCAGCGGCGGTAAAATGCAACACATAGAGATATAATGGGTACTCGAAGAAGAGTATTTAAGATTTTTTTAAGACAGGAGTAGGGTCTATGGATTTTGATTGGCGTTTACTGGTCGTTCTCGGTCCGATCGCGATCGCCCTCGGCTGGGCATTGTTCAACATCGGTCAAGCCGCGTTAGGACAAGTCCAAAACTACCTCAACCGTCAAAGTTAGGGAAACTTCGGAATTATCCAGCCTAGTATGCCAAATCCGGCGGTTTTTGCGTAAGCAAGGCTGCCGGATTTGGCTTGTGAATGACGTGATGGCCCAAGCGCCATTAGGTCTTAAGATGAACGAGGATTATGGTCTTAGACTTTCAAGGGTACGATGCGGATAAACTCCCCCCTCAGAATATCGAAGCGGAAGAGGCGATTTTGGGGGGGATTTTGCTCGATCCTGAAGCGATGAATCGGGTGGTGGAAGTATTGACATCGGAAGCGTTTTATGTTAGCACTCATCAAACCATTTTTCAGGCGGCCCAGGGGTTACATAGTTTAGGACAGCCGACGGATTTAATTAGTGTCACGGCCTGGTTGCGCGATCGCGATCTCTTAGAAAAGGTGGGCGGACAAAGTAAGCTGGCTCAGCTCGTTGAACGCACCGTATCAGCGGTCAATATTGACCAATATGCGGCTTTGGTGATGGATAAATATTTCCGTCGCCAGCTTATTCAAGCGGGACAAGAGATTACAGGGTTAGGTTATCAAGCGGCAATTCCCCTAGAGACGGTTTTAGATCAAGCCGAACAAAAGATTTTTTCGATTACCCAAAAGCGTCCTCAACAGGATTTAGTCCCCCTATTTGAAACCCTAATTCATGCGTTTCAAGAATTAGAATCTCAAATTGAGACTCAAGCTCAACCGGGGTTTTTATCGG
Source organism: uncultured Phormidium sp. (assembly GCA_964644215.1). Classification (GTDB taxonomy): domain Bacteria; phylum Cyanobacteriota; class Cyanobacteriia; order Cyanobacteriales; family Geitlerinemataceae; genus Sodalinema. Next base: position 16,601 of record CAZXWM010000017.1, on the reverse strand, counting down.
GGTTTTATGACCTAGACGCGATGACAGGAGGCTTTCAAACCTCCGATTTAATTATTGTGGCGGGGCGGCCATCAATGGGGAAATGTCTGCATGAGCGATCGCAGGTGCTATTAGCAGATGGTTCTCTCGTCACGATGGGAGAACTCTACCGCCGTCGCCAAGGAACTGTTCTCACCCTGGGGAACCATTGGCGCTTTCAACAGACGCAAGTCTCTGACTTTATTGATGATGGTGTCAAGCCTATTTTTCGCGTCACAACTCGCCTAGGGCGACAAATTGAGACCACCTTAACTCACCCCTACTTAACAGTTACAGGATGGAAACCCTTGGCCAACTTGGCGGTGGGCGATCGCATTGCTGTTCCCCGCCGTTTAGAGGTGTTTGGAGATGAGCCGTTACCCGAGCACCAAATCAAACTCCTCGCCTACTTTATTGGCGATGGGACTCTCACCTCGGGGACTCCCCGTTTTACGAATGGTAATCCTAACATTCAACGAGACTTTATTGAAGCTGTTGAGCAGTTTCCGGGGATGGCTGTCCATCCACAAACCTCAGGAGGAACCCGAACTCCCTCCTTTTTAACCGTCTGCGATCCTCAACAGATGGCCGCTAACCGAGTGCGCTTTGCGACAGGATTGCGTGATGCACTGGCTCAGTATCCCGGTTCAGCACGACAACTCGCCGCTCAAATTGGGGTTTCTCCGGCGTTGGTGAGTCTCTGGACATCAAAAAATCTAAGCCCAAGCCTTGAGGTGAGCGATCGCCTATTTCAACACTTAGAAGCCAGCACAGACTTCAATCCCGATATCGCTACGAACTTGCGGCGAGTTAGCCAGAACCGAATTAAAGGTTGGTTAGACACATTAGGCTTATGGGGAAAAAATGCACATCAAAAAACAATTCCCGAGGTGATATTTAAGTTACCTAAGCCTCAACTTGCTTTATTTCTGAATCGACTGTTTGCAACCGATGGCTGGGCAACAGTTCTTAAAAGTGGTCAATGTCAACTTGGATACCTGAGCGTCCATGAGGTCTTAGCTCGTCAAATCCAACATTTGCTGCTGCGCTTTGGGATTATTGCCGCTCTCAAGAGCCGCCAGGTTCGCTATCAAGACGAAAGACGACCGGCTTGGCAACTCGATATTACTCACGTCCAATCGATTCGTCGGTTTATTGATGAGATTGGTATCTTTAGTAAAGAAGATGCGATTGAGCGCGTTCGACAAAGCTTGGCGACTCGGCGAGAACAAAGTAATCGAGACTTGATTCCTAAGGAAGTCTGGGAGCAGCTAAGGGTCTTAAAAGGTCAAGACTCTTGGGTATCGTTACGGAAACGAGCCGGTATTGCCTCGAATAACCTTCATGTAGGTCAACGGGCATTATCACGGTCTCGACTCTTGAAACTTGCGATCGCCCTAGATAACCCTGACTTACAACACCTTGCTGATAGTGATGTCTATTGGGATGAAATCACAGCAATTGAAGGATTGGGCGAGGCTCAAGTTTACGATTTAACGATTCCTGAGACTCATAACTTTGTCGCTAATGATATCTGTGTTCATAACACAGCGTTCAGTTTGAATATCGCCCGTAACTTAGCCAATAGCTATAAATTACCCGTGGCGGTCTTTAGTTTAGAGATGTCTAAAGAGCAACTCGTGCAACGATTGCTTGCCAGTGACTCAGGAATTGAAAGTAATCGTTTGCGAGCCGGCCGCGTTAGTCAAAATGAATGGGAACCCCTCAGTCTCGCCTTAGCCTCCTTGTCCGAAATTCCCATTTTTATCGATGATACCGCTAACATTACCGTCACTGAGATGCGGTCTAAATGCCGACGCTTGCAGGCCGAACAGGGGAAACCTTTAGGATTGGTGTTATTAGACTATTTGCAACTAATGGAGGGAGCGGGAGATAACCGGGTGCAGGAGTTATCCCGGATTACGCGATCGCTCAAAGGCTTGGCCCGAGAATTGGATGTTCCGGTGATTGCACTCTCCCAGTTGAGTCGTGGCGTGGAGGCGCGGACGAACAAACGTCCGATGATGTCCGACTTACGAGAAAGTGGTTCGATTGAGCAAGATGCGGATTTAGTAGCCATGCTCTATCGGGATGAATACTATAATCCAGATACCCCCGATCGCGGCATTACAGAACTGATTATCGCCAAACACCGCAACGGCCCCACGGGGGTCGTGAAACTGCTGTTTGACCCCCAATATACCCGCTTCCGTAATCTCGCCAATCCGGGTCGTCCCTTGGCGGGAGGGTCTTATGGCCAACTTCCGCCGGGTTGATTGGGTTTCGGGTTAAGCTTGTCCAGAGCGGGTCATTTTGAGTCCTAGACGATATAAATCGGGGACTTTGTATCGTTGAGGCTCGCCATCACTTCCTTCATAGACGGAGAGCAACCCCACCTCACGAGCGAGTTTCACTTCATTGTCTAAGTCTTTACCGTCTAAGTCTTTGAGTTCTGACACTTCCACCGGCGATCGCCCAATCTGGGTTAAGCGTTCTGTCAAGGGTTGCAGTTCCGTAAATTCTTCATCAATCAATGCACTCAACGCCGCTTGTGACACCTTTGACAATGATTCACTTAAGCCACGAGGACGAATTAAGGTTTTATGATTGGGTTCTTTAGACGGACGTTGAGACTCCTGGGTATATTCCCGTTTTTCCCAGTTTTTGGCTTCCTGAAATAACCGTAAAAGAAAACGGGGACTCCGCTCATCATCTCCATCACTTAACCGATTCCAGACCCAATTTTGAGTAAATGCCGATTTACCTCCCCGCATTCGTTCCCCCAGCAAAAGATTCCAAACTTGCTTGACTTGTTCTTCAGACCAATAGTCCACGCTGTCAAGAGAGGCCTTAAGCAAGGGGGGATTGCCGAGACTGAAGGACTCATCCTGAGTCATCTGACGAACCAAGTCCTGGAAACTTTTAGATTGAATCGCCTGTTTAATGGCAATTTTAAAAAAGTCGGTTCTGTTCGACCAATTGAGTACCGTTGAGCGTCCATAAAAATGGCTTTTGTTGTCAAATTTGAGTTGACGCCAGATATCCTCTCGCAGCAGGATTTTGAATTTTAAATTTATCAGAGCGTCTCCAAACTCAATCACCAGGGAAAGTAACGCTTCAATGGCTTTAGTGCGTCGTTTTCTTGCCTCGGTTCCATTGCCAAAGCTGGTGTCTAAACCATCGAACAAAAGTAGGATGTTACCAGAGAGCCTATCGTCAAGTTCTTGCAACCAGTCTTGAGCTAGTAATCCCAAACGTTCTCTGGACAGAAGAGTCGTTAACCTTTCAATAAAATTCAACTCACTTTTCGGTCGTTTTAGGTCTTCTCCTAAGGAGTTCGATAATCCTTCAACCAGGTCTGGAGATAGGCTAGATGCCGCCGCAACACAAACTTGAACCAGCCAAAAATCACGCCAACTTTTATCTTTTTTTTTAAGTTCTTCTTCAACATTTTGGAATCCTTCGGGGGTTAAAATCCAAGACTTGTTAGTTTTGAGCGGAGTGGGAGACATCACAACGACTCTAGGACGGCGATAGTCTTCAGCAATCCTACGAAATATTGCCGTCTTTCCACTTCCCTTCCGTCCCCGAATTAGGGGAATTTCAGGTCGCAAGGCACGATTGATGCTCTCGGTAGGAACAAAGGTTTCTAAAAAATTATCTTGGTCTTCCGCTGTGCCGCTAGAAAAGTTAAGTTCTTCAAGGATTTGCGGCTTAAGTTCAGGCAAATTAAATTGGGGGGATAAACCCGCCAGCTTCTGTTCACTTTGGGTGGGTAAAAAGACTTCAATCCATTGGGCGATCGCCTCATAGGGTTTCCAGAGATCGCGATCGCCCCCCACCATATCAGATGTTGCAATCAGATCCTGATAGGTAATAAAATGAGTAATTTCCCGTTCATCAATCGCCGTACTCTCGGGGCGTTGTTCAGTTAAGTGAACCAGCCATTGACTAATCCAACCCAGAGCGCGGTGTTGGTATCGCTCAACCACTTCTGGGGCTTTGCTCGCAGGAATTGGAGAAACTAAAAAACGGGGTTCTGGGGTTAACTGTTGATTGCGTCGGGTGTGAGACGCGAGTAAGCCCCGAACCAAGGCTTCAGTTCCAGTTTGAGTTTGCGGATGAGGAAAAAAGGTAATAATTGCCACATCGGCGAGGTCAAACAGGAGTGGCCCATTTAAGGGCGTAATTCCTGTGCGTGCGTCAAAGAGAATAATTTCGGGTTTAAAGGATAAACTAGAACTGAGGCGAGATAGGAGTTCTCGCAAGGGATTAGACTCTTCGCGATACCAAGCCGCCGGATCGACAAAATTTAAGAGTCGAGCATAGTTTGCATCCGGTTTCCCTGCGGGTAAACAGTAGAGTTCATCTAACTCCGATAGCCGTAAAATTTGCGATTGCAAGTCCGGGTTTTCGCCACGATCTAAAGCCACTAAAGCCGGTAATACCCCTTGTCCGGGTTGAATTTCAGCTTCTCGTCCAAACAAAGCGGCTAAACCGGGGGCTTCTAAATCTAGGTCAACACAAAGAACAGTACGACCCCGACGGGCTAAAATTTGGGCGGTATAGGCTAAGGCCGTGGAGCGGCCCACACCGCCTCGTAATGAGTAAAAGGTTGCGACAATGGGAGGTTCTAGGTCATCATCAAGGTCTGAGGGGAAGCGAATTGTCTCGGGAATTTTTTGTCCCCGTGCGAGGGTTTCAGGCCAGAGGGGGAGGTCTTTTAGATCGCCATCAATAGGAAGTTTTCCCGCCCAGTCTCGCTCTTCGGGGGTGAGGATATCTAGCCATTCAATGTCTAATTCCTCTAGTCCGTTGAGCGCAATTTGACGACGCTCGAAATTCGATTGTTCGGCAAAATCGGGGGAAATTACAACAATGCGCCAACCAGAAAAGGGATCGGGTTGAACCCGCAAGTCATCGAGTTGATAGTTAACAGAACTTAGATTATTTTCGATTTGAACCCTAATGCTCTCTCTGGTCAGATTTTCCATGATTTACTCCTCATTCAGAGAACTCTCTCAATTTGAATCTCCCTCAACTTCAGCAGATTTACTTAATTGATTTATTTTCTTCGGGAGCCGTGACGACGAAGTTCGGTCTTAACAAGCCCACAAATCCGTTTTGCTCCTTCAATTAAATCTTCTGTTTCTAAACCGGGTTTAGATGGAAGCTTGCTCTCGTAGCGTAAACTTGTGTCCCAAGTTTGGAGATAAAAGGTCTGTGTCCCTTTAGGATCGTGCAGATCTGATACCTGAAATCCACAATCTGACCAGAGTTGGCGTAGATTATGTCCCTCTCGTCCACCTTTAGGAAATGGTCGTCCCTGTTTATGTAATAAGGCTTTTAGGGTACATTCAATGGCATAACCGGCTAGATAAACACTGGCGATCGACTGTGACCGTTCTTGCTGAAGTTTTAAAGCATCATCACGTCTTTCATCGGCGACTGTGAGCCATTCGTAATAGGTGTTGGGACTCATCAGAACTTAAAATCTGTCTCACATCTCGACAACGTTAACTCCCCTATGCTAAGGAAAACATAAATTCTAGCATTAGGGGAGCTTGTTCAAGCATTAACTGATTCGCAGCAATTCCACATCAAAGATGAGGGTTGCATTGGGGGGAATCACACCACCCGCACCTCGATCCCCATAGCCGAGTTCCGGGGGAATAATGAGCTTCCAACGATCGCCGACGTGCATCATTCCCACGCCTTCATCCCAGCCGCGAATGACTTGGCCGACGCCAATGCGGAAGCTAAAGGGACGATTGCGCTCACGGGAACTATCAAAGACGGTTCCATCTTCGAGCATCCCGGTGTAGTGAACCATCACTGTTTGGCCCCTTTGCGGTTGTGCGCCGTCACCGGTGTCGAGTTTTTCATACTTCAACCCGGATTCGGTGGTGTAGAGGCCATTCTCATCTGCAACCGGCTCTGAGGTTTCAGCCGGTGCTTGTGCGAAGAGATTGGGGTTGTTGTCGCTGGTTGGTTTAGCTTGTTCCACCGCTGCGGCTGGCTCGGCTTGCTGTTGTTCAGCCTGCATATTGTCCGCTAGAGCGGTTTGATTCTGGGCGTTAATTAGGGTAAACAAAATCGCCACAGCACAGACGATGACAACACTCAAACTAATTAAAATAGGTCGCAAGGTTAGTCCTCCTTTCTCATGATTGATGTGCCAAATGAATGAAATGGGTCAGATTGGATTAGGCAATCTGACCATCTCCGAGATTAGCTTACCGCCAATTTTTATTTTCGAGATCGCGAACTTGGCGTTCGAGGCGATCGAGTCGTCCTCGCAACTCATCCATCTCTGCTTGACGGGGAACCCCTAAATCTTGCATGGCGTTGCGAAGTTGGCGATCGAGCTGTTTTTCCAGGTTGCCCTGTTCTGACTTAAACTGAGTCATAAAGTCGTCGATCATGGATTTGGCATCATCAGAGTCGATTTTGCCTTCTTTAACCCAGCGATCGCTGACTTCTTTAATTTTCTCTGCAACCAGGGACGTGGTTCCCACGCCGATCATGAGCAGTTGGGTAAGTAGATTGTTATTATCCATCGAAATTTTAATAGCAAAGGACGGATGCGCTCGAACCAATCGGTAGCTACCCCTGATCCTAGCGTGTTTAGCGGTCTTGGCGGAGGCTTTCAGGAACTGTGACGCCGGAAACGCCGGCCATGGCTCGTAGGTTTTGACAACGAACTAACTCTGTAAAGGATAACCCAGGTCGTCCTTCGAGTTCGACGACGGCTTTAATGGCCGAGACTAAGGCTTTGGCGGCTTCGACTTCATCATAGCCGCGACGTTGGGCGACGGCGATCGCCGCTTCATCGGCGGCCAGTTCTGAGGCGGAGGATTGGTTCTGTCGCCAAATCTGATTCAGGGCGATCGCTGTCAAACTTCCGGCCGCCACCATCCCCACGGCATCCCCTTGAGCCACTTCAACCGCCGTGGCGACTATCCCCGCTAACCCAAGTCCCTGATAGACATCGAGCTTAAACCAACGAATTTCCAACTGCCAACAGACGGTTCTTAACAGCAGTAAATCTCGCTGAGGCTGGGTTAGTTCTTGCCAATAGTCAAAATTAATCAAAATTAGGCGATCGCGCTTCCAAGGCACGGGGAAGGGGCTATCAATAACCTTAGAGGCGCTCGGTTGACTGACGATTTTGGCGAACATTCGCCCGGAGGCGGGCATTAAATCAAGGAGGCGATGGGTCTCAATAGCTGGATTCATGGGGAGTTTGGGGAATGGGGAACAGAACAGCAAGCGGCTTAAGTGATTGCAGGGTCAGCCCGAGCTTGCCACAATAGGGGATGGATTCCCTGTTTAGCTTATTCTCTCCTATGGATGCCTTTGCGCCAATTGCTCCCGACTGGACCAAATCGGCGGTTCACGCTTTCGACTTCCGCTGTCCTCAATGTGGAGCCAGTAGCCGTCAAGCCGAGAAAGTTTGGCTCAACCGGCGATCGCCCGTTTACACCCCCGACTATACCCGCAAATGGCAAGAGTTCTATCACTGCTCCTGCGGCTGTGTCTGGTGGGCCTGGAGTAGCGATCGCCCTTCAGAACCTGAAGCGGCGGAGTTTGTCAGTGAGATAACGCTCCCCGAGAGTCCCCCAGAGTCCCCCAATGACAACGGCGACGAGTCGTAACTCATCGCCGTTGTGCCTATTACCACGTTTTGGTTCAAATGTCAAGCCTTAACTTGGCTCGACGCGGTTACTGGGTCGATACCAATTCCGGGAAGCGCAGTTCCACGTTGTCTTTGGAGATGATCACCTGTCCATCATCATCGAGATCAATGATGGCGCGATCGCCGTCTTGAACCTCGCCTGAGAGCATCTTCTCAGCCAAGACATCTTCAAGGAGGCGCATAATCGCCCGACGCAGAGGACGCGCACCGTAGGCGGGGTCATAGCCTTCATCGGCGAGACGGTTCTTGAAGGCTTCGGTGGCTTGCAGACGGATGTCTTTCTCCACGAGGCGATCGAAGACCCGTTTCAACTCGATATCGGCGATTTGCTTGATTTCCTCGCGGTTGAGTTGGCTAAAGACGATGATGTCATCCAAGCGGTTGAGGAACTCAGGCCGGAAGTACTGTTTGAGTTCTTCATTCACGAGGTTACGGATGCGGTTGTACTGAGCATCGGTTTCATCCCCAGCGATTTCAAAGCCGAGGCCACCGCCACCTTTCTCGATGACGCGAGAGCCGATGTTGGAGGTCATAATCAGCAAGGTGTTTTTGAAATCGACCACGCGACCTTTAGAATCGGTCAAACGACCATCTTCGAGGATTTGTAGCAACAGGTTAAAGACATCGGGGTGAGCCTTCTCGATTTCATCGAAGAGAATCACCGAATAGGGACGACGACGCACGGCTTCGGTGAGTTGTCCTCCTTCGTCATAACCGACAAATCCCGGAGGCGAACCAATCAGCTTCGACACCGTATGGCGTTCCATGAACTCAGACATATCCAAGCGAATCATGGACTCTTCGGAACCGAAGAAGTAGGCGGAGAGAGCTTTGGTGAGTTCGGTTTTCCCCACCCCAGTCGGTCCCGAGAAGATGAAACTGGCGATGGGACGATGGGGATTTTTCAGGCCCACCCGAGCGCGACGCACAGACCGAGAGACGGCGCGGACGGCTTCTTCTTGACCGATGAGCCGTTGGTGCAGGGTATCTTCGAGATGGAGGAGTTTTTCGGATTCGGTTTCTTCGAGTTTCGTCACCGGAACTCCCGTCCAGCTTGAGACAATCTCGGCGATGTTTTCTTCAGTGACCATCGGCGCACCTTGGGGGGTTTGTTGACGTTCGATGGAGAGTTGGTCGATTTTGGCTCGGGTTTCGAGTTCGCGATCGCGCAGTTGACTGGCTTTGTCAAAGTCCTGTTCGCTAACGGCGCTGTCTTTGTCTTTAATCATCTGGGCCAGTTCCCGTTTGAGTTCTCGGGAGGCGGGAGAGGCTTTGAAATGCTCGATATGCACTCGCGAACCGGCTTCATCGATGAGGTCGATGGCTTTGTCGGGTAAGAAGCGATCGTTAATATAGCGATCGGACAGTTGCGCGGCGGCTTCTAAGGCTTCGTCTAAGATGGTGAGCTGGTGATGTTGCTCGTAGCGATCGCGCAGGCCAAAGAGAATCTCGATGGTTTCTTGCACGGTCGGCTCGCCTACCATAATCGGCTGGAAACGCCGTTCTAGGGCAGCATCTCGCTCGATATGCTTGCGGAACTCATCGAGGGTGGTGGCGCCGATACATTGCAGTTCGCCGCGAGCCAGAGCGGGTTTGAGGATATTCGCCGCGTCTAATCCTCCTTCTAAGGCTCCTGCACCAACTAATGTGTGGATTTCGTCAATGACGAGGATCACATTGGCGCTGCTGCGGACTTCTTCGATGATGTTTTTCAGCCGTTCCTCAAATTCACCCCGGAAGCGGGTTCCGGCCACCAGCATCCCCATGTCAATGGCGATGACTTGTTTGTTTTCTAAGAGTTCAGGAACCGCATTGGTGACAATCCGTTGCGCTAAACCTTCGGCGATGGCGGTTTTGCCGATACCGGGTTCACCGACGAGAATCGGGTTGTTTTTGGTGCGACGACCGAGGATTTGCACCAGACGCTCGGTTTCGCGTTCGCGGCCCACCACGGGGTCGAGTTTTCCTGCGGCGGCCAGTTGCGTTAAGTTGGTGCCAAACTCCTCTAGGGTGGCCATCTTACCGCTCTTACTCGATGGCTGTCCCCCTGGGGCAACGCCGGCCACTTCTCCGAGTTGTTTCATCACCTGAGTTCGGATATCTCCAAGATCCACTCCCAGATTATGGAGAACCGTGGCGGCGACTCCTTCTTCATCGCGAGTTAGCCCGAGCAGGATATGTTCGGGGGCAATATAGTTATGACCCAATTGCCGAGCTTCTTCGACGGCATATTCAAATACCCGCTTGGCTTTTGGGGTGAAGGGGATTTCGGCGGAGGTGAAGCCGGAACCGCGACCAATGAGTTGTTCAACTTCTCGGCGCGCACCGTCTCGGGTGACGCTAAACTTACTCAGGACATTGGCGGCGATACTGCTTCCTTCACCAACGAGACCTAGCAAAATTTGCTCAGTCCCCACCATGTTGTGTTTGAGTCGGCGGGCTTCTTCTTGAGCCAACATGACGACTCGGATGGCTTTGTCTGTAAAATGTTCAAACATGAGCTTTTGTCTCAAATCGATGTATAAGGGGCAGGGGGAAGGACAACCGTATCTTTAGGTTAAAGGGTTTGGCAGTGGGATGTCGGTTTCTTGATGTCAGTTCAGGGGCTGAAACCCGATGGCAGCAATTATGAACTTTCGTCTACCTCATTAGTATAATCTATCTCCCAGAACAGATGCCGACAGTGAGGAGAGCCGAAACAGAATAGGTAGGATAGCCGTCGTCTTGAGGCGGGTCTGGAAGGGGACTTTAGGTAGAGCTGGCCCAAGGCTAAGGTATCTTTAGCCTATTACAAAGTTGGTCAGGGATGCAAACACCTGTGCCATCCGTCCCAGGGCGATCGCTCCCCGGGGGCAGAGTCGGTGAAGTTCTCTAAGCGTGGGAAGTATGGCGGTTGGGGTTTGGCTGGGTTGGGACGGTTGATGAGCATTTCTTGACCTGAAACCGTCGAGGGAGGTCGAGGTATACTCGGGAGCATGGATAACGCTCGGCTATCGCCGGGACTAGGCAGGACGGGACTAGGCACTATGGGTCACACAGGAAGATCACGATTTGCTGTTGGAGTCATGTTAGCGTTAGGCGTTTGTGGGGTCCTTAAAGTTGAGGCGATCGCCGCCCCGCCGCCTCAATTAGCCCAAGCCTATGGCAGCACTGGCTTTGTTTTTCAAGAAGGGTTACGCTTCCTCAATGAGAATCGCTTTCGTGAGGCCGAGGCGGCGTTCCGGGAAGTGGTGGACTTTGACGGGGCCGATCATGAGGCTTGGAATAATCTAGGACGAGCGTTACAAGGCCAAGGTGAGGCCGAAGAAGCTATTGAGGCTTATGAGCGGGCGTTGGAATTGCGTCCTCGCTATGCTGAGGCCTTTAATAACCTGGGGGTAGCCTATCGCTCGTTGGGACGGTTAGAGGCAGCGATTGAGGCTTATGAACGGGCGATCGCCCTTCAGCCAGGTTTAGGGGCCGCTCATTACAATATCGGTCTGATTCGCTCGAGTCAGGGACGCTTACCTGAGGCGTTGAGTCAGTTCCAACAGGCGATCGCCGCGAGTCCTCAATTCGCCCCCGGTCATTATGCGTTAGCCGAAACCCTACTCAGCCTAAATCGCCCCGAGGAGGCCTTGGTTTCCCTACAACGGACTCTTAACCTTGATGCCGAGTTGGAGGGGGCTTATGGAGCCATGGGGGAGACGCTGATGCGTTTGGGACGGACTCGCGAAGCCCTGGTATTTCTCGAACAGGCCGGCCAACGAACCGGGGATGATGCTCGGGTCAGATATTACCGGGCCTTTGCCTTGCTCGAAACGGGGGATGCGGCGGGGGCGTTACCCTTGTTGGAGGAGGCGATCGCCCTCAATCCTGAGTCAGCCGATGCCTTTCGCAGTTTGGGAGATGCCTATTTGGCTCTAGGCCAGGAACGGGAGGCCCTCGAGATGTTTTTACGGGCCATTGAGTTATATCAGGCCCAGTCGCGATCGCCATCTCGGGGCTTGGCCCGGGCCTATTTCGGTGTCGGGAATGTCTATGCGACGCGGGAGTTTAAGTTTCCCGAGGCCATTCAGGCGTTTCAAAATGCCCTCAATGCCGACCCCAATTTTGGTTTAGCTCATGCTCGCATGGGAGATTTGTTGGCGCAACGACAACAGTATGAACGGGCTAATCTTTCCTATCAAGCTGCATTGGCGTTAGAACCCAATTCTCCTGAGATTTATAACGGTTTAGGTGAGTTACTGTTTGCTATGGGCTATGTGGATCGGGCGGTGGAGGCTTGGCGACAGGCGATCGCGATCGATCCAGGTTACGGAGAAGCCCTCACCAATTTAGGAAATGCTCTCGGGAGTGGCCGTCGGGTTCCTTAAGGACAAAACTTAATGACTCCTTTTTTATAAACTCCGGTTCTTCACTGTAGTTTGAGGAAATAAATAACTCCAGTTGGCAAAAAAAAAGAAATTTTTTGAGTAAATTTTCTTGAAGAACTCCTAACCAATTCAAAAATACCTGGCTAACATTGTGGGTGAACCACATCACACAACCAACGGTCAGGAGAGTCATGGATGTCACATTAATCAAAAAGTTCGAAGGCTGTGAGCTAGAGGCTTACAAGGATGTCATCGGTATTCCGACAATTGGCTATGGATGCACCTTTTACCGGGATGGATCTCGGGTCAAATCTGGAGAAAAACTAACCAGTGAAGCCGAAGCAGACCAATTACTTCTTCATCTAATTGAACAAGATTTCTTACCCAGTCTGCGCCAGATTCCCACCTGGAAGCAGATGAATCCTCATCAGCAAGCCGCCGTTTTATCCTTTGCGTATAACTTAGGCGCACGTTTTTTTGCTAACCCTGGATTTGAGTCCATGACTCGACTCTTAAACAATCCCGAGCAATGGACTGATACCGCAGAAGTTCAGCGAGTCTTTGGCTTGTATGTCAAAGCCGGAGGAAAAACCTTTCAGGGGTTAGTCAACCGACGCAAGGCTGAAGCAGATTTATTTTGCCAAGACTGTCCTCAAGGTCAAGTCTTGACGACCATCCCTCACGTCTCAACCCGCCAAACGATTATAGCCTTAGGTGATACCTGGCTGAAAAAGGATTGGTCGAAACCAGCCAGCCAATTAGACGACACTCAACGAGCGTTTGTGGGTAAGGGTAAATCCTATCCAATTCGGGGATTCAGTGAATGCAGTCTGGAAACGGAAATGGGAGGTCACGCCTTAGTTGAATTGGCTCACAATGGCGGTGAATGGTATCTATTTGTTGAACATTGGCAACTTCCCTGGACAGAACCCTTTGATAGTTCCGGTCAGAAATTGCCGGAGTGGAACGAGGTCAACTGGAAAGATTGGTCGTCCCCTGTTAGTCGCCATTTTAATGTAGGAGAAGTGACCTTAAAAGATGACGAGCGGATTCCCACAGATGCTACGTATCAGCAAAATATCATCAAAATTGCTCGTCGTTTAGATGAGGTTCGCCAATGGTGGGGGTCACCGTTGTACGTCAATTCCTGGTATCGTCCGCCTCATATTGAACGACGGGTTGGCGGTACAGGTGCAAATCATCCCTTTGGCTTTGCGGTGGATTTTCGTCCAGCGAAAGGGTCCATTTGGGATTTACAACATCGCTTTGAACGGGAGTGGTATAACACCGGTAAGTGGAATGGTGGATTTGGTCGTGGTGCAAATCGAGGCTTTATTCATCTTGACTTGCGTCACCAACGAATCTGGGACTACTAACCAACCGCCGAAGTTCCCCGACTGATTACCCCGTCGCAAAGTTCGCCGGATCTTGATCGCGGCGATGTCGGACGGGGATTTGGGGACCTTGGGCCGTCCCCACTAAGGCGGCGGTGGCTTCGAGGGCCTGACGTAGCCGCTTGGCTGCATAGATGGACATATCGCGGGGAACGCTGATGCGATCGCGCAGATAGCGTAACCCCACCTCACTTCCCGCTGGCGGTACACAATCCTCCCCAACCATCAAATGCGTCAACGCACAACGCAGGGCCGTCTCAAACAGCTCATCTGGGGCGGGATTGACGCGAATCAGGTTCCGGCGATGCTTTAAT
>CAZXWM010000017.1:0-2811 GCA_964644215.1 uncultured Phormidium sp. | reverse complement strand
CCCGCCGCAAGGCTTCAGAGTAAGAGTTTTGCGGTTCTGGATAGGTGACATCGGGAAGCTCAAACCAGGAACCGCGATCGACGCGAATTTGATTCAGTTCTGTTTGCGGGGTGTTGTTGGACCAACAGCCCCCCATTTGGGGCGGTAAATCATGAACATGGGTATGAAAATCGCTCTGAGTTCCCCGATAGGTGGCGCGGTTTTCTAAGCCATCAAACCAATCGGAAAGACGAGGATTTTCCTCTCGTAAGGAATAGCCTTTGTAATAAAACAGACTGGCGTTCATCCGTTCCACATAGGGCGTAAACACCACATCAGCGGTGCTAAACTCCGGTAAAAAGTAGGGGCCAGGCGTTGCAGCCAAAGCCGCTTCTACCTCTTGCACAACTTCGATAAACTGCTCGCGGGCGTTACGCTCCTGACGCTCTGATAAACTGGGACGACAGAGCCACATACACCAGGCGCGAAATAGCACTCGTTCTAATTGTCGTAGGGGTAAAACCTGGCGATCGCGCATCGAAAACTCTAGCGGCCCAAACGCATCTTCTAAAGCGAGTAAAATATCATCACTTTCTGTAATCAACTGGCCCTTAAGTTCCACCGCTGGCAGCATTCCCGACGGCACTTTCTGCTTATACCAACGTTCTTTCTGGCCATAACAGAACATGGTCACTTTCTCGATGCGATAGGGGATTTGTTTCTCCTCCAACCACAACCAAACTTTTTGACAATAGGGACACCAGGCATGATGATCCCGATAGAGGGTGACTTGCACCGCCGCTTCATCCTGGCCAAACAGTCGTAGTCGGGCCTGGGGGTTCGTGGGTCCGTTCACCAAATCGGGGGGAGTATCGGTGAAGTTTTCCAGTTCTGACCAGCTTAAGGGGGATGTGGGCATGGGGCGTTTACTATCTCTGTTGGTCTAACCCTAACTCTAGCACCTCTTTCACGGTTCTCAAATCCCCTTCTAAGAGAGCATCAACGGCCAGCCACAACCCCGGAAAGACCTGACTGCGAAGGATTCCCGAGTTATCGGCGGCTAAGGGTTGATAGGTTCCCTCATGCCAACGAAACCAATCGAGGCGACGGTCATACACTTGCCAGACGAGATATTCCTGAACCTCATTGCGGCGATAAACTTGTAATTTTTGGGCTAGGTCGTAGGAGGCACTGCTGGCGGCGATTTCGACAATTAGTTCGGGAGACCCTTCGAGATAGCCATCCTCTCCGAGACGGGAACGGCCGCTGCTTTCCCATCTCAGTAAAGCATCGGGTTGAGGTTCGTTGTCGCGATCGAGTCTGACGGTGGCATTATCTGCTAGTTGTACGCCGGGAGTTTGCACCCAGTAGGCCCCCAGCCAGGTCATAATTTGAGCATGGGGGACAGCATGACTGGCTCGTACGGGGGAACTCATATAGACGATTCCTTCGATTAGTTCAGCCTTTTTTAAGTGCGGCATGGCTTGGTAGCGACGCTCGAACTCTTGGCGTGTGAGGCGATCGCCATTTTCCAGGGGTAAAATTATCGGCTGAGTTTGCATCGCGTCCTCCCTATGTCTGGCAGCTTGTCTTATCTTAACCTCAGGCATGACAATGGTGTGTCTATTTCTAAAGTAATAAACACATGATGAAATACATAAGTATTATTTATATTGTCTTTTGAAGTGATTCCTTGCGCGATCGCTGTCTCTGTCACTAGGATTTTGACTCTTGATTACGGTGAAATGCTTATAACATTAGGCTGAAACCTCCATTGTCTCCTTGGAAGAACAGCCTTGAGATAGGGCTAAAATCTCTGTTATATCGTTGTTCGTCAAAAACGGCTTGGAGTGTTGTTACAAAACGCTAATTAAAATGTACGACAATATCTGTAAATTCTTGGCAGAAACCTTTCCCGATGATGTCGCTACTTGGTTGTTGGGACACTCAGTTAAACTGAGTAAATCAAGTCCCAAAGAACTCTCCAATGAGCCAATTCGAGCTGATTCTATCATTCTCTAATTCGCAGGTTTGAGGGGCTGTGAGGAGGCTGGGGAGCCGCCAATCGAGCTGGGGAGGTGAGAAACCGGGTTTCTAAATTAGGCGTTCAACGAGTGAAAAATTAATTGTAGTTTAGGTAATATATCAGGTAAATTGACCTGAATAACATTCCAAAGAATGTCAATATCTAGCTCGTCATAATCATGGATGACCACATCTCGTAAACCAGCCATTTCCCGCCAAGGAATCACTGGATAGTTTTGACGAAATTCCTGGGATAATCGTTTGGTGGCTTCTCCAACAATGATAATTCTATATAAAATAGCCGCCTGTTTTTCATTGTCTTGTTGAAAGTCTTGTTTTTTGATGTTTTTAATATAGCTAAGAATCTGCTGGATAGCCGTTATAATATCTAGTAATGCCTGTTTATTCTTTACCATAGATGACCTCGGCTGAGTTGAGAATGTTCTGGCAACGGAGAACGTTATGACTATTGATAATACTTTGCTTGGTCATTAGATCTACAGGACGATTAAACAGAGTAGAGAGTTGTTCTCGCATTTGAATAAACTCTAAACCCCAAGAGTGATTAGGCTGAAACGTGACTAAAATATCTACATCACTATTGACGTTAAAGTCATCTCGGAGAATAGAACCAAATAGGGCAAGTTCGACGATCTGCCAATGTTGGCAAAACTCAGCCAGTTGTTGAGGAGTAATTCCTAGGCGATGGTAAATTTGGCGATCGCTTATTTTGGTAGTCATTTAAGGTTATGTTGTTAGGGTCGAGATGGGTATCGCTACCCACCCCTCCCATTCAAAACTGTACGT
>CAZXWM010000016.1:1905-23659 GCA_964644215.1 uncultured Phormidium sp. | reverse complement strand
TCCCGACGCTCACCCGAAGCGGGTAGAGCGCGGGGCTGCTGCTGTTAAAGCTCAAAACTTGCGATCGCCCCTTAGTCTCTCCAAAGTATCTCAAACAAACCGCCGTCTGAACAGCAGACAACGCTCTCTGGACAATTCCGGGGCCTCTATCTACTTATCCGTCAGTTTCCAGACTCCATCCCAATCCTCACTCGGAGGTTGTTGTTCAAACAACATACAGCGTTCGACATGGAGTTTTGCCGCCTTATTCTTGCTATCTAAGGCCAACACCTGCTCAAACGCCTGACGAGCCTGGTGGAAGGACTGCTTGGATTTTGCCTTATAGGGGGGACGGGCCAACTCCACAAACTTCTGAAGTTGTGCCATCGACAGTTCCGCCGCCTCCTCATCGAGCATTTGCTGCACGTCAGGAAAAGCACTAAACTGCTTCACCTTGGCCAGCCAAAGCTTCTTACGCACCCGAGGCGTAATTTGTTTGAGTTTAAAGGGAAGCAAGCGATGGACATCCGCATCGGACAACTCCTCCAAATTCTCCGTGACCAACAGGCGTTTGAGCGTCTCCTCACCCAAAACCGCCAACAAGTTTTCCCGAGGTAAGCTACCGAGCAGATCCCGTAACAGCTTATCCCCATCAAAAGAAACCTGTTTCACCGCCTCCTCCGATAACTCCTCCAACTGCTCAAGTAACGGCATCACTTCCTCTAGGGAGAGTTTCTCCAGAGCCGGTTGCAGATAATAGCGGCGGCCCTCATGGTAGAAATCAATAATCTGCTGCTGCACCTCAGAAATCGGACGCGCGAGATCCCCCTCGCGAATTCCCACCAACTCATAAATCTTAACCGGGCGAGTTTTACCCTTCACCGTAATAAAGTCGAGTTCCCGAACCACCACGCGCTCGGCATTGGGGAGATAGGTTTGCTCACTAATGACCAAATCTACCCCATATTGCTTACTCGTTCCCTCCAGCCGTGAGGCCAGGTTCACCCCATCCCCAATCGAGGTCAGTTCCATCCGTTTACTCGACCCGATATTCCCACTGACAACACTATCGGAGTGAACACCAATCCCGATTTTAATCGCTAACTTACCCGAATCAATCCGTTTTTGGTTAAAACCTTCGAGGCGGTAGCGCATAGACATTGACGATTGAATCGCGCACCACTCACAGTTTTCCAAAGGAGCCGGGGAGCCGAACACCGCCATCAGTGCATCACCGATATACTTATCGAGGGTTCCGCCATATTGGAAAACCGCATCCACCATTTCCTCGAAGTATTCATTGAGCATTAACACGACTTCTTCGGGTTGTAATTTCTCGGTTAAGGTCGTGTAACTGCGGATATCCGAGAAGAGTACCGAGACATGTTTGCGCTTCCCGCCTAACCCTGTATCCCCGCTGGCTAGGAGTGCTTCAGCGACTTCAGGAGTCATGTACTTGTACATTAAGTTTTTGACTTCCATCTCATCGCTGATGTCTTCGAGAACCACCAAAGCTCCATTAACTTTTGCCGAGTCCGTCACATCAGACATGGAGTTGATCGTGAGATTCACACTTTGCCCCGTCACGGCTGTTTCAATCTCTAAAATTTGGTTGGGATAGTATTGTTGACGGTCTTTGTCTTCTTGGGGATGCAACGCCGCTTCAAACCACTCTGAGAATTTTCCTTCCCGTAGGGTAATCATCTCTTTGAGATTTAAGCCTTCGATGACATCATCTTCTTGAAAACCCAAAAGCAGTTTAGCACCTTCATTGGCGGCTACAATCTCACCTTGGCGATCTGTGGAAATGACCCCATTGGTTAAACTGCGGAGAATATCTTTTTGTCGTTGTTCTTGTTGTTTAACCGTTTCAAACAGTTTGGCATTTTGCAGCGCCACCCCCGCTTGAATGTTAAAGGCCTGCATAAATTCTTGGTCAGTGCGATTAAAACTCGCTTTCCATTGTTCGGGAGCTTGGGGCCAATTTTCAGGATCGTAATCTGGATAGTCGCCCTGTTTTTTCTTGTTAATGAGTTGGGTGACACCGATGAGTTCATCATCGGAGTTAAACACCGGCATACAGAGCATACTACAGGTGCGATAGCGGGTTTTTTGATCGGTTTTTTGGGAGGTTTCCGATCGCGGATCATCGTAGAGATCAAAGGGGATTAACAGAGGTTCCTCGGACTGAGCCACCATCCCCGCAAACCCGGCATTGCGGGGAATCCGTAATTCCCCGACACCGGGGATTTTCGTCCAGAGTTCGCCTTTTTCCTCATCAATGAGCCAAAGGGTTGAGCGATCGGCATTCATGAGGCCCTTGGCTTCACTCATGACTCGATTCAGGGTATCTTCGAGGTTAAGACTACTCTTGCTGAGGGAGTTGACCGCACTCATTAACGCTGAGGCTGCTCGTTGTTTTTGAGTGGCGGCGTAGAAGGACTTAGAAGACTCCAGAATTAAGCGGATCGAGGGCGCAAATTCCCGAAAGACCTGTTCATCTTCTGCACTAAAGCCAACTCGGTCAATCTTGTCTTCTAGGGGAGTTTCTGGGTTATCGAGTTCTGGCTGAAGTTTGTTGATTAGCTGCACCACGGCCACTAACTCCTCGGTCTCTTCATTGAGGAGCGGCATGGTGAGCATGGTGTAGGTTCGATAGTTATTCTTTTTATCGAACTTTTTAGCCGTTTCCGAGCGCGGATCGTCGTAGAAGTCGTAGGGAATGTTGACCACTTTCTTACCCGTAGCCGCTTCTCCAGCAATTCCAGCGGTGGCCGGAAACCGGATTTCTAAGGCATTGCCGTTTTCATCTTTGGCAACGAGGGTAAACAGCTCGTTCTTGTCCTCATCGAGCAGGAAAATGGTGGTGCGATCGGCATGGAGGAGTTCCCCGGTTTTCAGGGCGATCGAACGCAACATCTCATCGAGGATGGCATCAAATCCCTGACTATCGAGTAAACTATCGAGCATTCCCAGGGTTTGATTGACCACCCGGAGTTTATCTTCAACCCCTCGCACCACATCGGTGAATTTATCCCGATTCAGTGGTGCTAGAAAGGCGCCAAAACTCCCCTTCGTGGTGGTTAAGGCGCTACTGCTACTGTTGGGGGAAGCCTGATGGTTGGAGGGTTCATGATGAGCATTACTACCGTGAGGCGTAACATCGATCGTTGCGTCGTTGTGAGAGACGGAAGTGTTAGGAGATGCTGATGTCATAACTCTTTGGGTGACGCTTGGGGTGACGCTGGTACTCGACTCGGTAAGATCACTGTACCCACAGAAGCAGGTGACAGACGCACGTTAAGACAGGGTAACGGAGGCGATTGAGGAGTCTGTTCCAATTAGAACGGCACTTGCGATGGCCAATTATGGCTCATCACCAGTGTACCCTTCTCTCGCTCTGACGGCAGTCACGTGAGTGGGAATTAACTTGGTTAGGGATTTATGTTGTCTGTTTCATTGCTAGTTATTATCGGCTAGGTTTGGCCCGTCGTGGTACTCACGGTGACATTTTTGGCAAAAGTTGGGCAAAGGATTAGCTGTTCGGGGGTTATAACTCCTGGCGCAATCGCTCGGCGCGGCTGAGGAGGGAATCGGCGAAGGCGTTGGCGGCGTACTGGGTGGCGGCGGAGTCGCTCTCTCCCTGAGGCTGGCCACTGACGAGTTGGGCCAGTTCTTGGCGACGTTGATCGCTGTTGAGCGATCGCACCTCAATGCGAGTTCGCGCCGTTTCCCCACCGCTGACGGCTTGTTTCACCACCTGGAAATGCTGGTCCGCCATGGCCGCCACCAGAGGTTGGTGCGTCACACAGAGAACTTGATGATGGCGACTGAGGCGATAGAGGGTTTCGGCGATGGTATTGGCGACTCGTCCCGATACTCCGACATCGATTTCATCAAAAATGAGGGTTCCCACGGGATCGACTTCGCTAAAACAGGCTTTGAGAGCTAGAAGAAAGCGGCTCATTTCTCCCCCCGAGGCGATATCTCCAAGGGGTTCTAGGGGTTCGCCTGGGTTGGCGCTAAATAAGAAACAGACGCGATCGCTCCCCCAACGGCTGGCCTCGGTGGGACGCAACTCGACCTGAAATTTCAAATTCTCCATCGCTAATGGTTGTAAAGCCGCAATTAAGCGAGCTTCGAGTTGGTGAGCCGCCTGCTGACGCAATTGGCGCAATTGCTGACACCCCTCGTCGAGTCGTTGCTGTTGCTCCTGACAGCGTTGTTCTACCTCAGAGCGGCTGGCGTACCCATTCCCCAAGTCATCAAGTTGTTGCTGTAAGGTGTCTAGGCGCTCAATGGCCTCGGCTAAGCTGGGGCCATATTTACGACAGATCTGCTTGAGTTGCCCGAGGCGAGTTTCTACCTCCTGTAAGCGTCCGGGATCGGCTTCTAACTCATCGCCATAGCGAGTGATCTGTTCACCGGCTTCCTGCACCCGCACTAGCGCTTCCCCGACTAAACTCAGCAACGGCGTTAGCTCCTTGTCATAGCTAACCATGTCTTGGAGTAGGCCTTCAGCATCGCCTAATAGATCGGCCGCTGCGGTTTCGCCGTCGTTGTCGTAGAGGGTTTGATAGAGGCGATAACTCTGCTGTTGCAACTCCACTACATGGTTGAGTCGTTGGGCCTCAGCTTCGAGGTCTTGGAGTTCCTGGGGATGGGTCAGCTGAGCGTGGTTGAGTTCCTCCCACTGATAGCGCCATAATTGCTCTTGTTGCGATCGCTGCTGTTCTTGTTGTTGCAACTCCTGAAGCCGCGTTCTTAGGCGCTGTAATGCGTCATAATCCTGGCTAACGCGGTCGCGTACCTTCAGGAGCTTTTCGCCGCCATAAAGGTCAAGGAGGCGGCGCTGATGAGGGGTTTGAGCCAGTTGAATCGCCTGGCCTTGGGCGGCAATTTCAACCAGACGCTGTCGTAGCTGTTGGATCTCCCGTTGACTGGCGGACTTTCCCTTGAAGCGATATTTACTGCGACAGCCGCGCTTACCCAGCAGCAGTTCCCGAGAACAGGCAATGAGCGACTCGCCCTCCCCTCCCGAAGACTCTAAGCTGAACCAGGCTTCAACTCGCGCTCGCCGTGCCCCCGTCCGAATCGCACGGCGACTGGCTTTGCCCCCCAAGACTAAATCCACCGCATCTAAGACGATCGATTTCCCGGCCCCAGTTTCCCCTGTCAACACATTTAACCCCGATCCAAAACTGAGATCGAGGTCGTCAATCAAGGCAAAATTTTCAATCTGTAAACGCACCAGCATAGAGAAGAGAGCGTCCCCTAGGAGGAGCCAACAGAGGAGGATAAACTCCAGTCCGGCCGTAGATGTTGGGCGTGACGCAGGTAGGGATGAAATAACTCAGCCTGGCGCTCGAGATTGACATGGAGGAGAAAGCGCACACAGCGTTCGAGATCCCCTTTAACACTCATATGCTGGACATCGAGTAGCGGTACATTGTCCCAATTGGGGCGTTGTCGAGCCACCGAGGCCGGAAAAAGGGCATCGAGATCAGGGGTCACCGAAAAGGTAACACTGACGATCTGCTCAGGTTCAAAGCTGTTGTGCCGTTCGAGTTGATCGAGAAGTTCCGCCACCGCCTCGCGAATTGCCTCGGCCGTATTTTCAGGAACAGTTGTCGCGCCTCGAATTGCGCGCACAGTCCAGTCCGCTTCCACTACACAAACCTCCATACTCTTGACGATATTGAACGAGCGACTCGGGGGCCATCGCCGCCGCGTTAGGGGCGATACAGCCACAGGGGCATTCCGTTGGTTGTCAGTTCAAATTCTAACCATTCCCCGGTGGCTGACAGACGAGTCCCTGAGGCACCCGAGCGTAGAAGCTTAGCCCACCAAGGTTTTGCCGTTTCGATTTCATCGAGTTCAGCTCGTTCAGGATTGAGTCCTGCTAGTTGGGCGGCTAGACGTCGAGCATCTTCTTCTGTGCCAATGGTATCGACGAGTTTGAGGTTGAGGGCCTGTTCTCCATTGAAAATGCGGCCATCAGCAAACTCGCGCACCGTCTCGACGGGAAGTTGACGGGCCGTGGCCACGGTGTTGACAAACTGGTCGTAAGTATTGTCAATCAGGGATTGAAGAATTTGTTGTTCTCCCTCGCTGAGTTCACGATCAAAGGCCAAAATGTCTTTGTAGGGGCCGGATTTGATGGTTTTGAACGAGACTCCGATTTTATCTAAGAGTCTCTCGGCGTTATTGCCCCGCAGAATGACGCCGATGCTGCCGGTAATGGTTCCGGGATTACTGACAATTTTTTCGGCTCCCATGCCGATATAAACTCCTCCTGAGGCAGAGATGTTGCCGAAACTGGCGACCACCTTTACCCCATGTTTCTGGCGCAGTCGCAGCAGGGCTTGATAAATTTCATGGGAGTCCGTGACGGTTCCCCCAGGGCTATCAATTCGGAGTAATAGGGCGCGATAGCGGCGATCGGCGACCGTTTGTAGGGCTTTGAGAACATCTTGACGAGTCTTGGAGGCGATCGCGCCAGAGACTTCAATGCGGGCAATCTTAGAACGAAATCGTTTGACAAACCAGACCATACGGGACAAAGACGTTGCGAATTGAGTAAGTCCCAGCTCGGGACATCGGTGCTAACCGAGTTTACCAGGAAGCTCTCCCCCTTGGCCCAGTCCTCGACTCCGTGACGCCGTTTCGGGAGGCGGCGATCGCCCTGACGCTTAACAAAAATCAATCAATCGTTACAATAAAGATTAACTGATCTTGATTAAGCCCCCTACAGAACCCAGACGATGCTTCAGCGACTGCTTCTCTTCCGTTGGCAATATGTTCTCTTACTCTTGAGTCCCTTCTTCTTCTGGGGAACAGCCATGGTAGCCATGAAGGGAGTCGTTCCCCACACGACCCCCTTTTTTCTGGCCGCCATCCGGCTACTTCCGGCGGGACTCTTGATCTTGATCGCAGCGGCCGTGGCGGGGCGATCGCAACCTCAGGGAATCAAGGCCTGGAGTTGGATTGCGCTATTTGCCTTGATTGATGGAACCCTCTTTCAAGGATGTCTGGCCTGGGGGCTACAAGACACCGGCGCGGGTCTAGGCTCAGTTTTGATTGACTCACAACCCCTCATCGTTGCCCTCCTGTCCGCCTGGTTATTCGGCGAATATATTGGCGTTTGGGGAGGGTTAGGCCTAATTCTCGGACTCATCGGCATCAGCGCCATCGGCTTACCTGAACATTGGTTGATGCACCTGTTTAGTCTCGCTCCAACCCTAGAAGGGCTCAACACATCGGTTAGTATTAGTCAGAGTCTGTCCTGGGGGGAAGGCATGATGCTCCTAGCCTCCCTATCGATGGCCCTGGGAACCGTCATGATGCCGAAAGTCTCTCAGTATGTTGACCCCGTCGTCGCCACGGGATGGCACGCCATCTTTGGCGCTGTACCCCTTTTGGCTCTATCCTGGGGAGTCGAGAGCCAGCCTTGGCAACAGTTGACCCCTTGGGATTGGGGTGCATTGGCCTACGCCACCATCTTTGGTACGGCGATCGCCTACGGGTTATTCTTTAATTTCGCCGCTCAAGGAAATCTCACCAGTCTGAGTTCCCTGACCTTTTTTACCCCCGTCTTTGCGCTTCTGTTTGGCTACTGGCTACTCGGTGAAACCTTGACTCCCCTACAGATGACGGGAGCCATCCTGACTCTAGGTAGCGTCTATCTCATTGAACGTCGTCAAAAACTGCCCAAACTGTCTTGGCGGCAATCCAATGACCGTCGAGACGTCCCAATGACCCCAGACTCCCCAGACTCGCAAGCCCCCCGATCCGACTCCTCTGGACCACAGACGACATCGAGATAGGTTGGGAGCGGTTGGAGAGGGAGTCCTTGCAGATGGCTCACTCATCTGCGCGAATTGGTCTAATCACCCATCAATTTTCCCAGTCTCAAGGCTAGGATTGGAGCATCTAACCCTCGTCCACTTGTATGCGTGACCGAAATTTATGGTGTCAGCCTCCAATTATCCGCTCTCATTGACTCTACATCTGGCCACTTGGGGCAATCTATCACTGCGTCACGGGATACGGATGTTGGTGGTTCCCATGGCCTGTATCTTGACCTGGGGGTTAGGCTGTCCGAAGGCGATCGCCCTCCCTCGCAGCAGCTCTCGGGTTCTCGTGGCCCCAAGCGTCATCGCTCAGGCCAACTCCGAAGAACCGATTAACTTACTACCGGACTTTGCCCCAGATTTAGCCCAACAGTTATCGGAATTAGAGTTGGCTCAAAACGATGCCGAAAACGATTCGGATAACTCAACCGAGACTCGCCCCGCTCTGAGGCTCGATGATAGCGGAGAAGCCGTTGAGCGCCTACAACAACAATTGCAAGCGGCGGGGTTCTACGAGGGTGAGATTACGGGGCGATTCGATCTCGACACCGAGGCCGCCGTCTTAGCTTTACAAGAACAAGAAGGGTTACAAGTCGATGGCATTATGGGCCAGGACAGTTGGGACCGCCTCGAAGCCCAGCAACCCACCCCAGATCCCGTCTCGGGACCGTTAGACCTAGACAATATTGGCAATGAATCTGACGAGGAAACCCCCAGGGACTCGACTTCATCCGGGTTAGGTCTCATGTGGTGGCTTGCCGGTGGCGCTATCCTAGTGGTGATTGCTGGGGGACTATTTGTTATCTTACTCAAGGCCTTTCGAGAAGATGTCGATGAGGACCCGGTCAATGAAGACCCGGTCAATGAAGACCCGGTGAATCAGGACGAGCCAATCCTAGAGGACGAGTCGAGCTTCACCCCCGTCTCAGACAAGGCCCAGGATCTAACGCCGTCAGCTAAACTCGAAAACGGACGGGTTTCCCAAGAGCCTGCCGCAGAAGCTGAGATTCCCGGCCACGACTCTCCCTGGGAGACTCCTGAAGCTCCACCCCAACCACAAGCCTTCCCCGATTTACCGGTTGATGTCCCTTCTGAACCGAAGAAGCCTGTGACTGCCGAGGGGACGGCGATCGCCTCCCAGAAGCCTGCAAGCAGTGCCTTAACGCGATTGCCTCGTATGAGCATCGTTGAGGCCCTGATCTTGGACTTACAACATCCAGACCCGGAACGGCGACGTAAAGCCATCTGGGAGTTGGGACAACGGGGAGATTCCCGCGCCATTACCCCCCTGGTGGACTTATTAACCGATGCTAGTTCTCAAGAGCGTAGTACCATTCTGGCGGTTCTCTCGGAAATTAGTTCTCGCAATTTACGCCCAATGAAACAGGCCTTAATGGTATCCCTACAAGACGACAGTGCTGAAGTTCGCAAAAATGCGATTCGGGATTTAACTCGTATTTATGACTCGATCGCCCAACTCAGTCAAGTGCTACGGTATGGCACCGATGATGCTGACCCCGAGGTTCGAGAAACCGCCAAATGGGCCATGTCTCAATTGCAACGGATTCGCACCTTACCTCTAAACGACGAGGACAGTTAACCGCCGTGATGATTCGCGTCTTTGTTTATGGAACTCTACAGCCTGGGGAGCGGTTTCATCGTCCCTATTGCGGCGATCGCGTCCAAGTCCAAGGTCCCGCTCTAGCCCCCGGACGACTCTATCATCTGCCCCGTCTCAATTACCCGGCGATGACCCAAGAACCTGGCTGGGTGCAGGGGGTTATCCTGGGGTTTGAGAGTCCTCAAGCATTGGTTAAACTTGACCAACTCGAAGGGTTTGTCCGCGATCGCCCCCCTTCCGACAACGAATACAATCGTCTAGAACTTGAAGTCTTTGACCCCCAATCCCCTCGGCGAGCGCTCGGGCAAGTTTGGACCTATTACATGAGCCGCCAGCGCGTCGATGACTATGGCGGCATTTGGCTCCCCGAGGGCGTTTGGCATGAAGAAGAACTGTCCCAACGCTAACGAGAGGACGACAACAATCGCAACGTGACTCAATCCTCTTGCCAGAGTCGTCGTCCCTCACGGGGGGCCAGACGAGCATGGCTATCTCGCAAGAGTCGGGGAATGTCTAACTGTTCAGGACAGCGGGGTAGACAATCCCCGCAATCGGTACAACGGTTGCCGCGACGGCCCGGAAACCAATGACCGGCATTTTCAAACATACGATAGCGGTATTGACCAAACGACTCCATCTCATAGGCTAGGGCTAGATTTCGCAGCCGCAACACTTCGGGAATCTGGATCTGTTCCGGGCAGGGTAAACAGGCATAACATTGACGACAGGCATCGTTGCCTAACCGCTGCTCAAATTCTTGCTCTAATCGCCCTAAACAGTCTCGTTCCGTTGCCGTCAAGGGGTCGAGGCGATCGCCCCAGGCTAACACCCCATCGAGTTCCTCAGGAGTCGCCGGCCCCGCACTGAGGGTACTCACACGAGGATCACTTAAGAGAAAGCGGTAGTTCAAGCCTAAAGGCGAGAGTGGCTGACATAACTCTCGCAGCCGTTTGGGGGGATGATGTAACTGCCCCCCCTTGTCGGCTGGAGAGATAATAAATACCCCCATGTCTAAGGCTTCGGCCAGGGCGATCGCCGGGCGATGACGCTGGAAAAACAGGTAGTAATGTAAATTGACAAACTCAAACGCTCCTGTCCTCATTGCCTCTAAAATCAAGTCCAGGTCGCCGTGGGTTGAAAATCCTAAATGACGAATTTTACCCGCCTTCCTCGCTCGCTCAGCCGCCGCTAAGCCCCCATTTTCTCCTTGGATACTGGCTAAGTGTTGGGGCGTATTTAGACCATGAATGGCGAGGGTGTCGAGGTAGTCGCAACCGAGGCGATCGAGGGATTCATCAATCCAGCGTTCCATCTGTTGGCCATCGGAGGTGGGCGGCAGTTTACTGGTGATATGTAACGCCTCACGAGGACATCCTAGCCCTAGCTGCAAGGCTCGCCCCAGATAGGCTTCACTGTTGCCATAGCCTCGGGCCGTTTCAATGTGATTGATACCTGCACAGACGGCTTTACGGACGGTGGCGATCGCCGTCTCCTCCGAAGCCAGATAACGCATCGTTCCCAAGGAAAACACCGACAGTTGCAGTTCCGTGCGCCCAAATCGACGATATTGCATAACTCCTACCACGTTGACGTCAAACGAGCTGAAATCCCTAGGAATCGCTAAACTCTTGGCCCGCTCGTTTGATGAGTTCTTGGGGACTCAGATTATTGAGAAACTCTCGGAAGGCCTGACGTTCAGCTTCATCGGCATCTTGATCCACCGGAATCGACGCATCGGCGACTACCTCCTCCATAACCCAGATCGAGGCATCCGTTCGCAAGGCCAGGGCGATCGCATCACTCGGACGGGCATCAATCTCCTTTTTGACCTTACCATCGGCATTCACCATCTTTAACACGGCAAAAAACGTATTCTCTTCGAGAGCATGAACAATTATTCGCTCTAGTCGTAAGTCCCAGGCCTCTAAAATGTTAATCATCAGATCATGGGTCATGGGACGGGGTGGGGTTTGTTGTTCAATAGCACTGATAATCGAACGGGCCTGATCCTGGGAGATATAAATGGGCAGGGCGCGACGCTCGCTGGCATCTCTCAGAAGTACAATTGGACTGCGGGTAGCTGCATCCAAGGCAATTCCAGCGACTTTCATCTCAATCATTAATCCAGCCTCTTGTATAAACAGTCGGGTGCAAGGGAAAGCAATTGCTAGGATTTACCATATCCTATGACTCCATCCGGGAGCGGATTCACAACCTCGGGGACTCAACAGGGCCTCTCAACCATCAAGGAGTCCCGTCAACCGGTTAAACAGTTAGCCAAGACGGCCCGGAGGGGAATTCAGGGAAGACCAACGCTACAATACTGACAGCCTGGGGATAGTCTCTCCCCAAGATCGTCTCAAACATCGTCTCATCTAGGATATACCCTGTGTTTACCGGACTTGTTGCCGCCCTTGGCACCCTTGATAGCTTTAGTGATGGCCAGTTACGAATCCACTATCTTGGTGGGAAGGCCGAGGCCATCAGCCATGATTTAGCCCTCGGAGATAGTGTTGCGGTTGATGGGGTCTGTTTGACGGTTGAGTCTATTTTACCCCAGGGATTTGTCGCGGCCGTTTCTCCTGAGACCCTCAATCGCACCAGCTTGGCTCAGGCCTGGGACCAACGACGCCCGGTGAATTTGGAGGCCTCGTTACGGGTGGGTAGTAAAATTGGCGGCCACTTTGTCACGGGACATATTGATGGGGTGGGATGTCTCGAAACGGCCGAAATCAGCGGCAATTCCTGGGAGATGTCCTTTACGGCCCCTCCTCGATACGAGTCTCAATGGGGCGATCGCATTGCTCCTTATCTGGTCAACAAGGGTAGCATCGCCATCAACGGCATTAGCTTAACCATTGCTCAGTGCGATCGCCAACGGGCTTGGTTTCGTGTCGCCGTCATCCCCCATACCTATCAAGAAACGAATTTGAGTCGCCTCAACCCTGGACAGTGGGTTAATTTAGAAGGCGATATTTTAGGGAAATATGTGGAAACCTTTTTATCTCAAAGTCGCCCCTCGATGAATCAGGAGCCGGATACGTCAGGTTCCCTTCATCCCATTACCCCAGATTTTCTCAGCCAACATGGCTATCAGACGGGTTACTCTTAGTCCGGTGTCCTGTCTATTGAACTTTTCTAGTTTTTGGTCATCACTGAAACTATGACGCTTCGCTTTCCATCTAGTTTTCTGGCCCTGACAACTGTGAGTCTATTATGGGGCTGTGCTGATCATGAGTCGACCTCGGACAACTCCCCATTATCTGCCTCAACCACATCACCAACGGTGACTCAGCCTTCTACGGAATGGCAAGAGGAGATTACGGCTACCGGTGAGAACACCCGTGAGAACACCACCGAACCTCCCACTGAGGCAGCCGTTGAGACAGCTATGGAAACCTTAGAGGCTGAACCTCTGAGCGATTCAGAAACTCTTGTCGGCCGTTGGGAACCCCAATCCTATCTTCCCTCCCAGGGACAAGCTATGGATTTGACGACTCTACCGCCGGCTCAGCAAGCGGATCTCGTCTGGGTGTTAACCTCGGAAGGGACGATTCGCATTGGCGAGTTAGAAGGGACTTACACCGTCGAAGGTCAAACGATCTATGCCCGCAATCCCGATTCGGGAGATGTCACGGAGTTTCAGTTTCAGCTTTCGCACGATCAGCTTGCTGTTGAGCGTAAGGGAGAAATTGAAAAGGGGGTTTTGCTGTTGGTTCGCGATCGCTAGAGTTCACCTTGTTCCCTCGTTGAGAGCAGCTTATGAAACGACTTTTTTCAATTATTGTCAGTTTAGCGATTCTGGCGATCATTTATTCTCGCATCGATCGACCAGCCTTGGTTCAGGTGTTCCAAAACTGCGATCGCCTCTGGATGGTGATTAGTTTGGCTATGGTGATTCCTCTGACCCTAGCCACGGCCTGGCGACTCCAACAGTTAATGCCCCGTCAGCAAACCTTTCGACTTGTTGAAGCGACGAAACTCACTCTATCGGCTAGTGTGTTAAATATGGTCTTGCCCTCGAAGATGGGGGAACTGGCTAAGGCCTATTTTATTCGCGATCGCGGCTATCTCCCAGGTGCCTTGGCTGTCTCATTAGTAGTTTTTGAAAAAGCGTCAGATTTACTCTCTCTGTTTCTTTGGTGTGTCTTTGGCCTGGCGTTCTATCCTGATAAGGATCTCCTCTTTTGGGCGATGACCGCTATGGTGCTGTTCGGCTTACTCTTCGGACTGCTGCTTCTGGCATCTCGGTCTTTTGCTAACCTGTTTTTTCAACGCACTAAGGCGATCGCCCCGAGCAAGCTACGCAAGAAATTAGAAAAGTTACATATCTCCTGGGAGGAGATGCACCACCACTTTTGGCAAGACAAGCGCCAATTAGCTATCATCGCCTCGATCTCCATTTTTATCTGGTTTCTTCACCTGATGCAGATTTGGTTCTTCATTTTTGCCCTGCGAGCTACGGTCCCTTTTATGGCGAACCTCGCCCTCGCTCCCCTGGCTATCTTCGCCGGATTACTTCCCCTGACTTTCGCCGGAGTCGGCACTCGTGATGCTGCCCTGATTCTCTTTTATCAGCCCTTCTTTGATGCCAATGTTGGCGCGGCTTTAGGGCTGCTCTGTACGTCCCGGTATTTTCTACCAGCTCTCGGCGGTTTGCCGTTCTTTAGTCAATATCTCGCCAACGTTCGCACCGTAAAATAAGCAAAATGTCCCGGTTCAATTGGCTAAAGTTCCCCTCAACTGACTCCGTATCATAACGTTACAAAAAAAATCAGGCTAGGGGTTGACAACCTCCTGGAAACTTACTATACTAGGTATCAAATAGAGTTCATTGTCTAATCAAACCTGAATTAAATCAAATATTAGCTCAGATTAGATGAATGACAAGGACTCCGCTGCCCCGGTGCGGGCGGCGCGGGTCCAAACATCTAGGCTGCAAACTTTTATTTTTGCCAAAATTAAGCCCGAGACTCGTTACCAGGAAAACTCGGTTTCAGGGAGTTAATCCCCAAAGAGTCCCAGGGACTGACAGACGTAACGAATCAGAGCCACCTGTTCAGCAGAGAGAACCTGACGATAGCGGCCGACACTGGTAGTAGAAACGCCGTGACCATAGAGAGGCGTAGACCACCAAGGGCGATAGCGTTGAGGGAGTTGTGCGAAATCCAACTCCGTACGCCAAGGCTGATGAGGATTCATGTGACTCAGATCTAGTCGGGTGAAAGCTTCAAGCTGACGTAGAGCCGCCTGAGGGTGCTGAACCAAGCCTTCATAGCGAACATAACGAGTTTGCTGCCAAAACTGAGAATTGTCATAGCGCTGACAGGGGCGATAATAGTCACAGAAAAACTGAGCCAACGCCTTGACATCTCCCCGGTCTAGGATTTTGACTAACGTGGGGCTATCCCGAGTTTGCTTGAGCTTGTCACCCACTTCAATCAAGGAGGCGATCGCATCACAGGGATCTCGAACCGCCATCAAAAACTGGGCCTGAGGAACTAACTCAAACAAATCAGGAAAATACTTCGTCAGTTCCGGGGACTTCAACACCAAATGTTGCGCCTGAGGATAGCGTCGAGCCGTTTTCTCCAGAAACGCCATCAGCCAGGGACGAGAAAAGTTGGCATAATCCTGGAGATCGTCAAAATAGGCATCTCCCTCAACCCGCCAGACTCGTTTACCTCGACTGTAAGTTGAGATGACATAGGCCAGATAACTGGCCTCAGCAATCAGGGGATTGGTGGTGGTGTCACGACAGAGGAGACTATTGAGCAGAGTGGTTCCCGTCCGAGGTGCGCCACCAATAAAGATATAGTGCATGAGTCCCTAGAACTCCGTATCCACCGTCGAAAACAGAGGGTTGGGGGAATTGGCATCTTCAGGGGTTTCCTCTCGCCGCAACGTGAGCCAATGGAGTTCCATGGGGGGAGTATCCATGGCAAACACCTGTTGTCCTTGCGCCCAGCGAACATACCAGGGATCGAGTTTGAGGCTATCTTGAGGGCGATGCTCTCGTTCATCGGCGATCACCGAGACTTCATCGACGAGTGTCAGAGGTAAGTGGTCTAGGAGTGACTGAAGTTGCGATCGCCGAAACAGCGTTGAATTAAACACACGAGCAGTTTCCTCCAGTAACGGTGTACTAGGTAACTCCTCAGGGGCTAAAAAGAGATTGATTAACAGAGTTCCACCAGGAGACAAGGCCTGGGCCACCTTCGTCAAGAGCAGTTCTAAGGCTTCAATATCAGCTAGACGAGGAGCCACATCCGTAAGAATCCCGAGGCGATACTGTTGAGATTTGAGAGTCAGTAAGGGGTCGAGGATATCCTCCGAGACGACAGTAATCGGTAGAGTCTGCTCTTGAGCCGAATGACGTAACTGCTGGGCGAAAGCGGGTGCTAAATCAATAGCATCAATCGTAAAGCCTTGCTGAGCCAGGGGTAACGCCGATTGTGCCGTTCCCACCCCGGCCAAGAGAACTGGGGTGTCCTGGGGAGACATGGATTTAGCCAAATCCACAACTTTTGTTAGGGGAGCTAGGGTTTCGAGATAGTTGGGGGTTTGGCGGAGAATGGTCTGAGATTGCTCAGCGAGCGATCGCGTCACCACGGAAATTTGACAAGATAAGCCGCCTTGACTGGGGGGATTACTGGCATAACTGACCAAGAGGCGGCTATGAGGAGATAGGAGAAATCCGTTTTCGAGTTCTTGCTCTAAACGACTATGTAACTGCTCGGCCTGAGCTTGATTGAGGGGATGAGTCAGCAGCGCGAATAGGTTGGCTAACTGTTGTAAATAATCGCGACTGAGACAGGGAATACAGGGCAAAACCAATTGTCCCTGACAGCGAAGAGTTTGACTAGGCGTTTCACTCTTGACGCGATCTAAACGATAGACCAACCCTTGACGAGGGGACGGGGCCGGTTCATAACTAAGGACAATATCGGAGGAAGTGGGGGGATTTTGCAGGAGTTGGGCCAGATGTTGGCAGAGTTTCACCAGTTCCGAGGGAGACAGGGGTTTCCCCAAGAGGGAAAAGAGGCGGTTAAGTCGTTGTCCGTAGGGGGCTAATGCCCCTTTGACCGCCGGTAGGGCAAGTTGACCCTGGGCTGATAGACTTCTTTTGAGACTGCGGGCGATCGCCTGGTGTAAGGTCGGGTCGAGTTTAGGGCTGGTGGTCACGGAAATCTCCTCAGAAAAATCGCAAGGGGGGGTGAAAGCAGGGACAGGGGATAGATTATCGCGATTGACAGTTGATATGCGAGTGATATGCGACCGTGAGACAGCGGATACCTATCACGCCAAACCCTAACACCAAAAGACGGAAAAACCCGCTTTCATCCAGAAAACGGGCAAAAAACGGGTCACCGGCGTTGGGATGTCCCGAACGTCTCTCGAAGCTGAACCCCAAAACGGGGACATCACCCGCCAACCCTCAAGGTTAGCTTAGGCGAAAATGCCCCGAGAGAAGACGGCCGGGCTAAAGACGGCCGGGCGTAGAGTCGGCAAACCTTTACCGGCTTCCCGTGAAGCCCACTTCTGGGAACTGAGCCTGAGCATCTGACATCGATTTGGTTTTACCCACCTCTTGCCAGTAGTTGATCACTTCGGTTGCTTTGTTGAGGAGTTCCACCCGTTCAACGTCGGTAATCCAGTGTTTGGCTTCAAGTTCATTCTTGAGCTGTTCCCAAGCATCATTGCGGGGCCAGAAATAGTAGGTTGTCAGGGGGCTGGTTCCTTTTCCGACAACTTGGTCAACGGCGATCGCCACGTCCTTATCTAACCAAAGGACCTTTAACATGAATCGAGACAAGCGTTACCTCCCGCTTTTGTGTTAAAAATTTGCAATTCCTCATTATACTATCTCCTAGAAAGCGTTTGACAATGCTTTTTTGTGTTGACGGCGATCGCCATCTCGCTGTAACGCTCTCGCTATCTGGATTTCATCAGTCTAAAACTCATTGCTCCCTAAACCTATTTCATTTCAATCCCAATGCCCAACGCCGCTGCGTCTACAACTCAACCCCTCGCCCTCGTCATCTTTGATATTGATGGTGTTATCCGGGATGTGGGTTCCTCTTACCGTCGGGCCTTGGCCGATACCGTCGAACAGTTTACGGAGGGGGCCTATCGTCCGAGTTCTGAGGAGATTGACCAACTCAAAGCCGAGGGGGTTTGGAATAACGACTGGGAGGGGTCTGAGGAATTGATTTATCGCTACTGGGAACGTCAGGGGCGCGATCGCAGTTCCTTAACTCTGGACTTTGATGAGATTGTAGACTTCTTTCAATCTCGCTATCGAGGCGAATCGGCGGAGAATCCTGATCACTGGACGGGCTATATCTGCGATGAACCCATTTTGGCTCAACGCCCCTATTTTGAAAGGTTAACCGCTGCCAATATCGGCTGGGGCTTCTTTAGTGGGGCTACCCGAGGCTCAGCTCAGTATATCTTGCAACGGCGCATCGGCTTAGAGGCTCCGGTCTTGGTGGCCATGGAGGATGCGCCCGGTAAACCTGATCCGACCGGTTTGTTCGCCACTCTCACTCACTTGGCAGCCAGCCCCACTTGTCCGGTGTTCTATGTGGGGGATACGGTGGCTGATATGTATGTGGTCCAGAACGCGGCTAAACTTGACGGCGATCGCTCTTGGATTGCGGTTGGTGTTCTCCCGCCTCATGTGCAAACTGAGCCTAACCGCCAGGCGATTCATCGTCAACGTCTGCAAGAGGCTGGGGCCAAGTTCGTCTTAAATCAGGTGACGGAACTCAGTCCTGAGATGATTTTGGGGAATAGGGAATAGGCAAGAGGGTAGGGGCGTACCCTTGTGGTCGCCCTCTTCGGGCAAGAGGCAAGAGGGTAGGGGCGTACCCTTGTGGTCGCCCTCTTCGGGCAAGAGGGGGGATAGGGAACACCCGAAGAGGCTCGGGCGGCTGGTTTGCGGTCAGCTTAAGCCGATGAGTGCGCCGAGAATCAGCAGACTACTGATCAGGGCAAACCAGATAAACTGATTGTCAGAGCGGTTGATTTGGCTGGGATCGATTGGCTCAGGTTCGGCGATGGGTCTGGGTTTGGGACGACGAGGACCGCTGGGGTTGGAGCCTTTGCGATCGCTCGCTTGGGCCACCTCCGCCTGGTTGAGATCGGGAATGCTGACGTTCCACTCGGGCCGAGAGGCGAGGCGCGGGGCTTCTAAAATCGCCAGCAAACGACGACTCTGTTGGCGGGTGGCCCAGTTCGGGTGACGGGCCAGTTGACGACAGAGGGAAATGGCGGCGGGATAGTCGCCCACGGCTTGGTAGGCGGTGACGAGCCAAATTTGAATATCTCCGCCGAGGGGGCTGGCCCGTTCAATTAGGGCGCTGGCTTGTTCGAGACAGGTCACGGCTTGGCGATATTGACCCTGTTCTAACTGCTCTTTGGCGGTTTCGTAGTTAATGCGGGCCAGGTCGGTTGCTTCGGGGGTACTCACAGCGAATGAGAACTGAGGGAACTCGATGGCTGGTCAACGAATGACCTCGGGGAATGGCCTCGGGGGCTGTCTGGGAACTAGACCCCGGAACCGGACGGGGGAGTTGACCGTCGCCATCGTATCGTCATGGTATCGCGATCGCCGCTGCTGCAACAGACTCCTGGAGCGATCGCCCGGAGGGGAACGGAAGACCCGAGCAAATTTTTGTCCGTTTTCTGTCCAACCTCTCAAACGAACTGCTATGGTGCTAAGGGGACAATCCCGAATTGCCCAGACTTCTGTTGCAAAAGACGTTAGATACCTGTCCGACGCTTGGCGAATTTCAGACGAAGCATATGACCAGATTGCGTGATTGGATGGTGATTAGCTTAACAGCCGCCATCGCCCTCAATTGTGTTGAGGTTCAAGCCACCCCGAAAGCGTTAGGTAAAGACTTAACCAAACAGAGCGTCTCTGACGGCGATCGCGCTGTCCCCAAACAGCTCACGGTGGAGTCGTTACCGGCTCAGCCAGTCCCGCCCAACTCTGCTGCGCCTGAGTCAGAGTCCCGTCAGGCTCAAGCGTCACAAGAGCCAAGCGGACCGAATGTGTCTGATTTTCTCCAACCCTCTGGGGCGACGCCAATTGCGCCGGATGAGCCGGCCCCGGCGTATCTTGACCCTCACCCGAATTTTCTACGCTTCCCAACTCGTACCGAAGAGGTCGAGATTACGGGAACGCAACCAATTAGCCTCAATCAAGCCTTGGAACTAGCGGTTCGCAATAATCTCGATCTTCAGCAAAGTCGTCTCAATCTTGAACGGAGTCTGGCGAGTCTACGGGAAATTCAGGCGGATTTATTTCCCAGTGTCAATCTCTCCTCGAATTTAACCTGGAGTGATTCAGCGAATGCTCGTATTAGCATCCGCCGCCAGGAAGAAACCCTGGGGGAGCGATCGCCGGTCCAAAGCGATCCTACCTCCACCACTTGGAATACGGAACTGAGAGCCAACTATACTCTGTTCGATTTTGGCGGACGCTCGGCCCGGATTGCAGCGGCCGAGGCTCAGGTGCGTACGACGGAGTTGGACATTGAGCGACAGCTTGAACAAGTCCGGTTACAGGTGAGCGAGGCTTACTACGATATCCAAGATGCGGATATGAGCGTACAGATTAGTCGCTCAGCGGTGGAAAATGCTCAACAGAGTTTGGATGATGCTGAAGCTTTAGAGGAGGCTGGAGTCGGGACTCGGTTTGATGTCTTACGGGCTGAGGTGCAGCTTGCCAATGATGAGCAAGCCCTTAGTGAAGCCTTAGCCAACCAACGGGTGGCTCGACGACGCTTGGCTCAGGTGTTGAATGTGCCGCAATCGGTGGATCTCGCGGCGGCTGATCCGGTGGATTTGGCTGGAGTTTGGGAGTTAGACCTAGAGGAGACGATTATTTTGGCCTTCCGCAATCGGGCTGAGTTGCAGCAGCCGTTGGTCGATCGCGATATCGCCCAAGAGCAACAACGGGCGGTGCGATCGCAGGGCCTGCCACAATTCTCGGTGTTTGGCTCGGCGAACCTTGTCACCACCTCCGGCGATGATGTGGGCGGTCTGACGGAGGGCTACTCGGCAGGGGTTCAGATGCAATGGAGTCTCTTCGATGGCGGCGCTCGGGCGGCTCAGGTTCGCCAACTTGAACTCGAAGAAGAGACTGCAGAAGTCCGCTTTGCTGATGCTCGCAATCAGGTGCGCGTGGCCGTCGAGGAGTCCTACTATCAACTCGACTC
The DNA here is from genome assembly GCA_964644215.1 of uncultured Phormidium sp. Lineage (GTDB taxonomy): Bacteria > Cyanobacteriota > Cyanobacteriia > Cyanobacteriales > Geitlerinemataceae > Sodalinema. The sequence continues at coordinate 2,975 of CAZXWM010000016.1, read as the reverse complement.
TCAGCTAGAAAATGTTGATCGAGCTACGGTGGCCCTGGAGTTGGCTGAGGAGAGTCTTGAGTTAGCCCGATTGCGATTTCAGGCTGGAGTGGGAACGCAAACGGATGTCATTGCCGCCCAAAATGACTTAACTGAGGCTCAAGGAAATTTGGTGAGCGCGATTTTGGGCTACAACCGCTCTTTGGCTCAGTTACAGCGTGCTGTTAGTAACTATCCCTTTACTGATGAGATTCAGGGACGGTTCTAGGAGGCGATCGCCGGCTCATCTCCGGCAACACTTGGCAAATTTCGGCAAATTTCGGCAAATCTCGGCAAAACCCAGTTAAACCGCCTTTCCTGGGTCATGGCGACGGACTAGGACACCAGACTTAGTTAACAATATTTTACAAAAACCGTAAAGATTGTTAACATCAAAAGACCCCGAAATTGTTGTAAGCCAAACCCACCGATGGAGAGTACCCATGGCTAATATTAAGTTTGTTAACGAAGACTTGGAAATCGTCGCAGCCGATGGTGCAAATTTACGGATGAAAGCCCTTGAAAACCAGGTTGATGTCTATAAAACTTGGGGCAAACTGACGAACTGTGGTGGCTATGGACAATGTGGCACCTGCATTGTTGAAGTCGTTGAGGGGATGGAGAACTTATCGCCGCCGACAGAAACCGAGAAGCGTAAGTTGCGTAAGAAACCTGACAGCTATCGTCTCGCTTGTCAAGTGCAAGTGAATGGTGAGGTGAGCATTAAAACCAAGCCATGATATCCTAGAGAAGCTTCATTGTTTAAGATGCTCGAGGCGTTCTATGGAAGTTAATGATCTTGGTTTTGTAGCGAGTCTTTTATTTGTACTCGTGCCTACGGTTTTCTTGTTAATCCTGTATATTCAGACGCAAAGCCGGGAGAGCTAACCGGACGACGCTTAATGATCGTTGTGGCTCACCCCGTTTTCGCCAAACCCCCAGTTTTCCGTAAAAACTGGGGGTTTGGCGTTGGGGCCAGTTGGAGAGAGACGGCCCTTAACGTGCCAGCAACACGGGACAATTGGCATACACTCGCACATAGTCAGACAAAG